>DESG01000115.1:22681-22889 GCA_002361175.1 Lachnoclostridium sp. UBA3320
ATTATTTTATAAGGCTTTCCTTGTGCTAACAAATAAGTGGTCATATTTTCGATTTGTTTTGCTAAATCATCTTTTTGTTTATGACTACTTACTCTACAATAGCCAATACTTATTCTATCTTTTGTTGGTACTTTTAAAAACTTGTTTAAATCTGTTTTAGAGTAATATCTATATCCATTAACTGAAACATGATGTGGCTTCAATTTAT
>DESG01000056.1 GCA_002361175.1 Lachnoclostridium sp. UBA3320
TTTAAAAAACTTGTAAAGTGGTGCAATAAATGAAAAATCTGAGCAGGAGATGAGTCTGGAAAGCACATCTATTAAAAGGGGAGCTAAAAAGTCAGTTACATATAAGCATAGTGAAGTCAGTGAATTTAAAGAAGTTGTAACAAAAGATCCTACGCTTCGTCTTTTAGCAGAACAGATGATTGAACAAGGTTATGCATACGACCCAAAAGATCCAACTGGAAAACCTCAGATTCACGACTTAGATACGCTGTTCAAACTGATAGATGTCATTATAGATACTGCACCTGAATATATGCAGCCAGAAGCACAAGGCAGGGGATTAATCGGTTTTCCAATTAATGCTGTACTGGATTGGTGCATGGGAACACAGGCTGGTTATGCATTTTTCTTGAATGAAAAGGTAAATTCCTGCCTGAATAAAATATTAAATAGATGGTGCGACTTCTTAAACAGCCCTGCATCTACCAACGTGTTAAACACTAATGAAAATGGTTGGCTATGTCCTGAAGCGGTAAAAGAACTTGAGCTTGATGAATACATAATAGATAAAACAGATGAGCATTATGGTTTCATATCATGGAATGATTTTTTTACCAGACGATTTAAACCTGGCATGCGTCCAGTTGAGGCACCAGATGATCCTTATGTAATTGTAAACGCCTGTGAATCTGGTGCATGCCGCATAGTACACCATGTAGAAGCAAATACAAAATTCTGGCTAAAGGAACAGCCATATTCCCTTGATTATATGTTGGATCACCATGAATACACAAATCGTTTTATAGGTGGTACGGTATACCAAGCATTTTTGAGTGCTACGCATTATCACTGCTGGCATTCTCCAGTTGATGGAACCATTGATGATGTAAAACTAGTTCCAGGTACTTATTATGCGGAAATTAACGAATTTCCATATGATTCTGCTGGACCTAATGACTCTCAGGCTTATATCACTCATGTGGCAGCTCGTGCGATTATTATGATTGAAGCAGACAATAAGGACATTGGAATGGTATGTTTTATGCCTGTTGGTATGAGCGAAGTATCTTCTTGTGATGTTACAGTAAAAAAAGGGAATAGAGTAAAAAAAGGAGACTTTTTAGGAAAATTCCTTTTTGGTGGTTCTACGCATTGTCTGATTTTTGAACCAAATGTAATTGAAGAATTTGCAATCGATGCTATTCCTGCACCTGATTTCAATGATTCAGCCATTCAAAAAGTCGGCAGTAAACTAGCCGTTGCAAAGAAAAAAGAAAAATAGTTTGTGCAGTAATTATAAATAGTAACCAAAAAGGGGTAAAATATGTGTACAAGTATTGCATGTGGTAAAAATGCATCAGAAGACAGTATGGTACTGATTGCCAGAAATGAGGACTTTCCAACAAATAACTGGAATAAATACATGAAATTTCGCAAAAAACCACCATATACTAAGGGACAGGACAAATGGCAGCTTGGCAATGGTCTGACAGTCCAGACACCAAAAAATTGCTTTTCCTACTGTTCCATGCCAGACGCACAGAGCATAGATGAAGCTGTCTGTGATGTTGGCGACCATTTTTTGTTTGAAGCAAGGGGAATTAATGAAAAAGATGTTGCAATTACCGCAACAAATTCACTACAAACAAATGATATGGCAATGGCGGCAGACCCATTTATTTCGTCTCCTGGTATAGAAGAATCTATAATTGCCACACTTTTGTTGCCACAGGCAAAAAGTGCCAGACATGCTGTCAATTTGTTAGGACAGTATGTAACAAAATATGGTGCTAATGAAGCAAATGGTGTTTTAATGGCTGATGAAAATGAAGTATGGTATTTAGAAATCGGTTCTAGACAGCATTGGATTGCTGTACGGATTCCAGATGATAAATATCTTGTAGTTTCAAATAGTATGCGAATTCATGATGTAGACTTGACGGATACAGAACATGTAGTAACCTCTGAAGGTTTGTATGATTTTGTGGTAGAACATAGTTTGCTTAAAAATCCAAAACCAGAAAAGTTTGATTTTGCTGCGGCATTCGGGCAGCAGGAAAAATCAGAATCTGGTGAAATTGACCCATATTATAATATAGACCGTATTTGGCTAGCGCAAAATATCCTCTCACCATCACAAAAAATAAAAGTAAGGCAAAAAACTTATGAATTGTTTCTAAAACCAGATAAACCTATTACACCTGCAGATGTTATGAAAGTACTGCGCAGTACTTTTAAAGGGACACCACTAGAACATGAACCTGATGCTACTCGTCCAATCGGTGTAGTACGCACCTTGCAGAGCCATATTATGACAGTAAACAGTCAGCTTCCAGATGGACTGAAAGGAGTTATTTGGCAGGCTATGGGAAGTCCAATTTGCAGTATTTATGTACCATTCTATGCACTGGTAGATGAAATTCCAGAGGCATATGCATGTGGTGATTCTGCTTCTTTTTCACTAGATAGTATATGGTGGACATGGAGAGGTCTGTTTGCTCTAGCTGACCAGATGGATGCTCTGGATAATCTTACAAATTATTGTAAAACTTGGGAAAATTATTTTATCAAATCACACAAAGCTATGAATAAAATTCTGGAACAGTTTTCATCAGTTAATATTTCAGATGCACAGTTGATAGCCAAAACTTACAGTAAAAATAATTTGTCCTTAATCGCTGACTCTACTGTAGAAAAATATCAATCTATGATGGCTATACTATCAGACAATCAAAAAGATAAATAATATAATAAGATGAGATTTGTATTGCAAATCTCATCTTAGTTTTTTTGCAAGTGTTGAACTATTTATCTGATTATTTTTTTACCTGTACAGTTGCATTTACTTTATATGTCTTATCACATTGTGTAACTGTCACCAAAACTTTTGTTTTGCCAACTTTCTTTCCTTTTACAACACCTTTTGATGTTACAGCAGCAATTTTTTTATTTGCTATTTTATAAGATACATTAGCTCCATCTGCCAAATTTTTAATGCTAATTGTCTTCTTTTTCCCAACTTTTACATTAATTTTAGCTACAGAAGGTTTTCCAAGTGATTTTTCGCTTGTTACTGTATCTCCAGACACAGCCAGCCAGATATCTGTTTTATTTTCGTCATAAAATTCAACTTCTAATCTGATTGGTCCTTGTTTCCCTTTTACTGTATCATCTGTAAAGAAGTTATTTGTAACTACAAGTAGTTCTTTTTGATAGTCTGGGTAAAACACGTTCTGATATTCTAAATATTTCCACCAACTAGATTGTGGTCCAATTTTGCCATTTGCTCCATAAGCAGCCATTCTGCGTATTCTGCTACCGTTATATGTGACTGGAATTTCAATACCGTCTGCTGTTGTACCTTTAGCACTTCCAATAGATACTGTGCTATGTTTTACAAGATATTCATGCCATGGTGCACCAGCACTGAATGTAAATGTCAAATCTGCAAATGTGCCATATGTGTTATTTGCCATTTTATCATATGCTTCATTTACAAAATTATGGTTAAGTGTAATAGTTGCTGTTTGTTCATTATATGTATAGTCTGTTCCTTGTGTAGCTCCTTCGATGCCAGTAAATGTATTGCCGTTTAATGTAAGTGGTATTTCAATATCGTTTTCTGCCTTTTTGTTAAAATAGATTGTATCAAGTCCTGTTGCATATGAAGACCTTTGTTTCATAGATGTCTGAATCATTGTGCCAACTAAAGGTTTTTTCCAAGAATAGTCTGTAGTAAGACGGTCAATGCCAGAGCCATTATCCCAGAACATTAAGTTAATGCCATCTTGTTCTAATGCTTTTTTGCCCATGTATTCATAATATTTAAGTTCTTCGCCCTGTTCAAGACAGTCGTCACCTTTATCATAGCCAAGTAATCCATATTCACCGACAATAACACCAAAACCATTTTTTACAAATGTTTCATTTAGACCACTAAAGAATTTATCTGCTGCTTTTCTTGGTGTGTTTCCATCATCTCCAAGTGATTCATCAAATTCTGTAATTCCAAGGTTGGCACTATAAACCCATTCACTATAATAGTGAACTGTTGCAATTAAATTTGGGTCATTTAATTCCTGCATAAGATTTAACAGTGATTGTACTTTGGTATCAGCGTCATTTGTATTCAATGTTGGCATAACAATCATACGCTTGTCGTTATTGCCGCCACTTTTACGAATAATATCGTAAGCAGCCTTATTTAAACTTTCCAAAAGCTTTAATTGCTCTGCTTCTTCTCCATGACTAAACTGTGGTTCGTTAATTGTTTCAAAACAAACTTGCTCTGGCTCATCTTTTAAATATGCAGCAAGCTGTTCCCAAAGTTGTGTATATGTTACGTATTCTGAAGCTTTGGCATTTCCATTCCATTCATTTAGCCAAATCCAAGAATCATGATGAATATTGATTAAGACATATAATCCTTCCTCTACAGCCCAGTCAACGACTTCTTTATATCTTGCCAGCCATTTTGAGTCAATAGTATATACTCCATTATTTTCTGTAAAACGGTGATATAGTGTAAGTGGTATACGAATGCTTTTAAAGCCTTTTTCTTTAATCGAATGAATCAGTTCTCTTGTTACGACAGGATTGCCCCATGCTTCTTCACCTTTATCTTCGACTGTTAAGTCAGTATCTACTCCATCAAATGTATTGCCTAAGTTCCATCCTGCACCCATAGCAGCCACGTACTGTTTTGATGCTGACAATTCACTTGTAGTAGTTGTTACATTTTCCTCTGCATTAACAGATATAGAAGATGTAGAAACTCCCACTACAATAAGCGCAGCAGATAGTATGCTAGCAATTAGTTTTTTTACCTTCATAAAAATCCCCCTTATTTTCTTTTTAAAAGTTGCACAACCTTTCTTAATTTTTAGTATATCAGAAGCCTATTTTAAAAAATACATGGTTTTTCAGAGTTTTTTTACATTGAAATTTATATAAAGTTTGTGACCTTATTATTGAAATTAATAATCAAATAGTTTATAGTATATTTATTAAGAAAGGAAAATTAAAAAAACTATGGACACAACATATAAAATCACAATAATTGCCATTTTATTGGTGATATTTCTTATATGTAAAGGAGTTTATGACGAGAGAAAATATAGACATAGACTTTATAAACATCTAAAAGATTCATGGGGTAAACCATCAAGAAAAGAGTATACCTATGATATAATGGAGGCAATAAAATATTATTATAATCAAAGCAGACAGGATGGCGATGTTGATGATATAACATGCAATGATTTAAATATGGACGCTGTTTATGCATGTATTAATCATACACAAACTTCAATAGGTGAAGAGTATCTTTATATGTTGCTTCGCAAGCCATGTACAGATATTTCTGTGCTTAAAGAGAGAGAGGATATAATAAACCTTATAGATACCAGTGGTGACAAGCGCACAAAGCTTCAGGCAGCGCTTGCAGTTATGGGAAAACTTGATAAAATTTCAGTTTATCAGTATTTTGAAAAAGCTGGCAGTGTAGAAATTGGCAATAAGCTCTATCATATTTGCTGTGGACTTGCACTAGTTATATCAATACTTTTGTGCCTTATAAAACCAGAGGTATTTGTACTTGTATCAGTTTTTGTAATTATATATAATGTATTAAGCTACTATAAAAATAAGGCAAAAGTTGACCATTATATCAAGATTTTTGCATTTGTGGCAAGGACAAGGATACAGTCAGAAGATATTGCTAAAGTAGAAATAGATGGGCTATCAAAATATCAGGAGCGTCTTTTAAAATGTACAAAAAGCTTGAAAAAATTTAGTAAAAACAGCTGGATTGTTTCAGGCAGTAATATGGGTGGAAGTATAGCAGATTCCCTTATGGATTATATAAGAATTCTTTTTCATATAGATTTGATAAAAATGTGTAATATGGCGCATGAGCTTAAAAAGCACAAAGATGAATTAATAGAAATTTTTAATATTATTGGCTATATAGATAGTATGGTTTCTGTTGCATCATTTAGGGCAGGGCTTAAAAGCTGGTGTGTGCCTAAGCTTTATAACACTACAGGCAAAAAAGATATAAAGATGGAATTTACGGATTTATACCATCCCCTTATAGAAAATCCTGTAAAAAATTCTATTAAGACAGACAGAGGTATACTTATTACAGGCTCTAATGCTTCTGGAAAGTCAGTGTTTATAAAAACAGTAGCGGTTAATGCAATATTTGCACAGACAATTCACACAGTTCTTGCAAAAAATTATAAATCATGTTTTTACCATATATATTCATCAATGGCATTAAGAGATGATATTTTTAACAGTGAAAGTTATTATATTGTGGAAATAAAATCACTTAAAAGAATCCTTGACAAGGCTTTGGAAGCAAAGATACCAGTACTTTGTTTTATTGATGAGGTCTTACGTGGAACTAATACACTTGAGCGGATTGCATCTTCTTCGGAGATACTTAGACAGATAGCAAAACTTGGCTCTATGTGCTTTGCTGCTACACACGACCTTGAACTTTCAAAGATACTGGCAGGGTATTTTAATAATTACCATTTTGAAGAAACTGTAGAAGAAAACAATGTTGTTTTTGACTATAAGTTAAGGGAAGGCAGTACAAATACACGCAATGCAATTAAACTTCTTAATATGATAGGATATGACCCATCTGTTATATTAAGAGCAGAAAGGGCAGCGCAGTATTTTCTAGAAAATGGTGTATGGAAAGTATAATTTTAAAACTTTATGTTTTGTATAATTATATTTTTGCCGGGCAATACTACATAAAAAGAAAGGTCCGGTGGTTTTATGGGAAGAAAAACTAAATATTTTTGCAGCATATGTGCTATGCTTGCGATGTTTGCTCTTGGTAATTATATCAGTTACAAGTCAGCTTTAAATCATTTTGAAAAAATGCAGTCAGACAGTGAAGAAAAGACATACAGCCAATTTGAAGCTTATGTCTCAGAAAAAATTGATTCAAAGTATAAGGAACTTGAGCAAGAGCGGCAGCAGACAGAAGAAAGTGTTTTGACAGATTCAAGCGGGCATGATAAATTAGGGGTTCAGACTATTTACCAAATTGAAAATTATAACTCTTTAAAAGATACGACAGCTATTGAATATGAAACACTTCCAGAAGAACTTATTGGCTTTACAAGAGAAGAGGCAGATGAGTATTGTAGAAATTATATAAAAAATATGCCAGCAGAAGAATTTTTAAAAGGGCTGCAAAGTATGGGTGTAACAGGCTTTTCTAATGAACGTCTTATTGTTAAAAAAATTTATGACAGTTCGAAGGTGAAGTTTAAGTATTATTTGATTGCAGTTGATGGAGAAGTAGTGGCATATTATGGTGATAAGAAGACAGTGTATGAATATACAGGAATAGAAACACAGTTACTGCCAGCAAAGGAAAGACGTGCGCTTAAAAATGGAATTGAAGTAAGTGATGAAGAAGAATTATACAGTATACTTGAAAATTATTCATCATAGGAAATGTATATGAGGTAGCAAATGGAACACACAGAAGTTTTAGTAGCTGGCGGTGGGGCAGCAGGAATGATGGCTGCCCTTGCTGCATCAAAAAACGAAGCTAATGTCCTTATTATTGAAAGAATGAATCAGCTTGGAAAAAAGATACTTGCGACTGGAAATGGCAAATGCAATTATACGAATTATTACCAGTCGAAAGAGTGCTACAGGGGAGATAAACCATCATTTGCCCATAAAGCATTACAGAAATTTGGGCATAAAGAAACCATAAATTTATTTAAGTCATACGGAATATTGCCATTTGATAATAATGGCTATGTATACCCTATTACACAACAGGCTTCTTCTGTAAGAGATATCTTAAATATGCAGCTTGAAAGTTCTGGTATAGATATTCATACAAATGAAAAAATAACTGGTGTACATCTACATATTAACAAAAAAACTGGAAAAAGGGATAGTTTTATAGTTTCAACTGACAAAAGCAGATATCTTGCAAAAAAACTGATTATTACAACAGGAGGCAAAGCAAGTCCATTTCATGGTTCTGACGGTTTTGGATATAAAATTGCTATAGATTTTGGACATTCATTAATTACACCACTTCCTGCGCTTACATTTTGCATAGTAGATGAAAAATATACAAAAGACTGGGCAGGTGCAAGAACATGGGGAAGTATAAAAGCGTATAGTGAGGATGGCAATTTAATGTGTAAAGACTTTGGCGGATTGCAGTTTGTAGCACAGGGAATATCAGGTATACCTGTATTTCAGGTAAGCAGATACATATCAAAAGAGCTATCTAAAGGCAAGAAACCATATCTAATTGCTGATATAATGCCTTTATACAGTGAAGAAGAGCTTGTATACGAGCTTTTATACAGAAAAGAAAAATATGCAAGTTATAGCATAGGTGATATTTTTAAAGGTATGCTTAATAATAAACTTACTGCTGCGCTGCTTAAAAAATGCAGTATATCTATAAAGCGTCCTGCAAAAGAGTTGATGGATGACAATATAAAAAAATTGGCGTATGTTATGAAAAACTGGCACATGGATGTAAAAGCCACAGGTGATTTTGACAAAGCACAGGTGACATGCGGCGGAATAAATACATCTGAAATAAATGTAGAAACAATGGAGTCAAAAATCTGTAAGGGGCTTTATTTTGCAGGAGAGATATTAGATATAGATGGCATATGTGGTGGCTACAACTTGCAATGGGCGTGGACAAGTGGGTATATAGCAGGAAGTGCGGCAGGAAAGGCAATTACCCAAAATTGATATCAAGTATCATCATTGTAACAAAGCCAAATGCAACGCCTATAGTACCAAGATTAAAATTACAGTCTGACTGCGCCGCTGGGATAAGTTCCTCTACTACGACATAAACCATTGCTCCTGCTGCAAAAGCAAGAAGATAAGGCAGCATGGGTACAATAAGTCCTGTAAGTGCAATAGTAATAACTGCACCAACAGGTTCAACAATACCTGATAATGCACCATATGCAAATGCCTTAAATTTAGGCATTCCTTCATTTTTCAGAGGCATAGAAATAATTGCTCCCTCTGGAAAGTTTTGTATTGCAATACCTAGTGTAAGCGTAAGTGCTCCAGCCATTGTAATCCCTGTATTGCCAGTAAGCGCACCAGCTATTGCAACACCAGCCGCCATGCCTTCTGGTATATTGTGAAATGTTACTGCAAGGGCAAGCATAGTTGACTTTTTAATCTTAAACCGCAGCCCTTCTGGTTTATCATTGTCAAGTCTTAAATGTGGTACTAGCTTATCAAGTCCAGTTAAGAAAAATATACCTAAAAGAAAACCGACAGATGCTGGAACCCATTTATATGTACCCATATATACAGACATATCAACTGAGGGTATAATAAGCGACCAGACAGATGCCGCAATCATTACACCTGAAGCAAAACCAAGCAGAAACTTTTCTATCTTATTGTCTAAATGGTTTTTCATAAGAAAAACCATTGCACTTCCTAAGATAGTTCCTATAAATGGGATTAAGACACCTAGTATTGCATAATGCGTGTCACACATTTTATCATATCCTTTAATTATACAGTTTATTTATTACATTATGCACAAAATAGGTTATGGTTCCCAAAAAAGCTGCCTGATGGCACTGTAAATGCAGAAATGAGGTAAAAATATGAATAAAGAGCAGATAAAAATTGAACTAAAAAATTTAACTAAAGCAGAAGAAAAATTTATCAGTAAAAATATTGCAGTAAAAGAGTCAAAACTTCAAGAAAAGATAGAAAAATATGTACCTGAAACACTTGAAAAGACACTTAATACGGCATTTTACAAAGCATTTGGTATTATATTTGAAAAAGGGACAAGCTTTATTGAAAAAACCTATAATAAAGAAAAACACGAACAGGATTTTAAAGTAAATGAATATTCAGCGGATTTAAGAAACAATAAAGGCAGTTTAAAAAAATTTGGCAGAGTGGCACTTTTAAACAAAACTTTAAATACAACAATTTCTGCTGTTGAAGGTGTAGGAATGGGTATGTTTGGAATGGGAATTCCTGATATACCAGTATTTCTTTCAGTAATTTTAAAAAGTATATATGAAACTGCACTCCACTTTGGCTTTGGATATGAAACAGAAGAAGAGCGTATGTTTATTCTAAAAATAATAGAAACATCTCTTTGTCATGAAGATGACCTTATACATGGTGATATGGAGATAAATAGCTGGATAAGTTCAGATGGCAAAGAATTATTTTCAAAAAGCATAGATGAACAAATTAAAAAAACCTCATTGGTACTGTCAGAAGAACTTCTATACCTTAAATTTATTCAAGGTATACCAGTTGCAGGAGTAATTGGAGGAGTGTCAGATGTAGTATATCAGAAAAAGATTACAGATTATGCACTTCTTAAATACAAGAGAAGGTTTTTAATAAAGCATCTTGATAAAGAAATTGTCTGACAGAATGTATAAACTTACCGATGGAACATTAGTACAAAGAGATTGGTATTCCTCATATTTGCTTTATTGTGTAGATTACAGAACAGGAACCATAGATAAAAACAAATGCAGAAATGATTTTAAAAAACAATATAATAAAGAGCTAGCTCTAATTGAAAGAATAAAAGCTAATAACATTAAAGTATTAAATAGTGGAATAAAGACTGTTTAACAAATACATATAGGGAGATTGACTATGCTTCCTTACGAAAGTAGAAAACAACCGCTAATGTGACCAAAGGGTTGCT
>DESG01000138.1:0-24665 GCA_002361175.1 Lachnoclostridium sp. UBA3320
GAGATACCGGTTGAAAAGCCGGTACTCTATCAAAAGTGTCAGAATTGTAACCAGACAGCTTATCTGAAAGCGAAGGAAAGGTATGATACACAGAGAGAAAAATTGGAAGGCAGATACAAAGCTAAAACTGCGATGTATGAATCGTTGATATTTTTGCTGATATGGTATTCTGCATCGACTACTATTTTTCAAATGATACAGAAAAAAGAGTTTCTCACCGATTGCAGGACATTCTTTGATGCAATTGCAACATTCACACAGATCATTGCAGGCTGGATAATACAGACCGGAAAGGAAGCGGCACAAATCAGTAACGGATTATCCAATCTGGTCATTGCAGGAATTGTGTATTGGATAATAAGAATACTGATTTGCGGGGGATGTCTGGCGGTTGCCGGAATATTGTCCGTAGTGATTGGAATAAGAATTGCCAACCTATATAAGAAATACTGTTGGGATACGATTACCATAATGGTAACACTTATGAGCTTTGCAGTAACAATCTACTTCGGACATTGGATAAAGGCAGTGTTGCCAGTCAATCTGCTATTGCTCTTATTATTCGTACAAGCGATATATGCTGCAATCAGATGGTATGTAAAAGGCTGGCGGGAAGCCAGAGGATACTGCTAGAGATAAACGGGCTGTTAATTATAATAGTCCGTTTATTTTTTATTTTGTTGATTTACCATCAAATATCACTAAATATCATTAAAAATATTGAAATATGCGAACAAATATTCTATAATAAATTGAAGAATTATTAAGAGAGGTTCATAAAATGGTATCAGATGTTTGGATAGGGATTGATCAGGCAGCAAGTTATATGGGGGTATCGAAAGAAACTATAAGAAATTGGATAAAAAAGACCGACATTCCAGCACATAAGATTGGCAAGCTGTGGAAATTTAAACAATCAGAACTTGATGCATGGATAAAAAGTGGTCGTAGTGCCATAGATTAGAGGTCATATATATGGATTTAGGACAGATATTTACAACGGGCAATGTTGCATCTTATATGGTTAATTTATTTACAATTCCAAAGGATGCAAGAATAATTGAGCCTTGTTTTGGTGAAGGCGCTTTTTTAAGAGCTTTGACAGATAGTGGTTATTCAGAAGTTGATGGCTATGAAATAGATAGAAAATTGTTTGACAACGTGAAAAATAAGTACACAAAGTATAATTTGGTAAATGCAGATTTTTTAAGTTGTAGTACTGAACAGCTATATGATGGGATAATTATGAATCCACCATATATACGACATGAAAAAATTAATGATTTAAAAGAATTAGGTGTGAGTAAAGAAAAATTGTCGGAGAATGATTTGTTTAACAGCTTGCCGCACACTGCAAATATGTATATGTATTTTATAGTTAAGGGATTCTCCCTACTTCGTATGGGTGGTGAAATGATAGTAATATTTCCAAGTAGCTGGATAAATACTCGTAGTGGAGATTCATTTCAAAAAATGATAAAGGAATGCGCGGGAATAAAAAGACGAATACATATTTCAGGGGAAGTATTTGAAAAAAATGCATTGGTTGAAGTTCTAATTCTTAAATTTGTAAAAGGTGATTTAAACACGAATTATAAGACGGAATATGTTCATTTATCGAATGATGAATTTATTAAACTGGACGCTCCAGAACAAAGTGATATGGTTAGTTGGAAAACTAGTTTCTCTAAGTTAGCAAATGTAAGGAGAGGATTAACAACTGGGTACAATGAAATGTATATTAATCCTAACTTAAATAATAAAAAATATATTAGACCTATTATCTCTTCTCCCAAAAACATATGTGGCTTTTCTACAAAAGATGCAAGAAAAGATTGGTTGTTTGCACCATTGGATGAAAATCTTGATAAAAAGTGTATAGAATATTTAAAGTATTGGAAAAAGATAATACTTGAGAACAAAAAGCCGCAAACATTGTTGAATAAAATTGCAACGACTAAAACATGGTATAGACTAAATCTTTTTGATTGTGAAGGTATTATTTTTAGTTATTTTGTAAGAAATGATATGAAGTTTGTGATGAATGAGGAACAATGTATAATACGAGATAATTTTTATATTATTTATCCCAAAATAGATAAATGGATTTTGTTTTCTTTGTTAAATAATTATTATACATATTATCAACTTGAAAGTATGGGCAAAAAATATGGAGCAGGGTTGTTGAAACTGCAAAGATACGATATTGAAAGTATTACATTTCCTGATATTGATGCTGTCAAAGAAAATGACATGCATTTATTAAAAAAATATGGTAGCCAATTAGCACAAAATGGAAACAGAAAATGTATAGATGACATAACAAAAATTTTATCTGTTTATTCAGAATATGATTTTAATATGATAAAACAAAAATATGAAACAAAGCGAAAAAAAAGACTGGAGGGTCTATAATGTCAATAAAAGTAGTTAGCCTTTTTTCAGGTGGTGGAGGATTAGATCTTGGGTTTCAAAAAGCAGGATATGAAATTATATGGGCTATAGATAATAATAAAAATGCGGTAGCGACATATAAGGAAAACATTGGAAATCATATAATATGTGCGGATATCAATAAAATTGATTTAGCAATGATTCCAAATGCAGATGTTGTAATAGGCGGACCACCATGCCAGTCGTTTTCTTTAGCAGGAAAAAGAAATGTTGAGGATGAAAGAGGACAACTTGTATGGAGATATATAGAAATAATTAGACATGTGAAACCAAAAGCGTTTGTATTTGAAAATGTAATGGGCTTATTATCTGCAAAGAATAAAAATGGGAAAAAAATATTTGAGTTATTAAAAAGAGCTTTTTGTGATATTGGATATAACATCGAAAGTATGGTTGTAAATGCAGCTGATTATGGTATCCCGCAAAGAAGAAAAAGGGTATTAATAGTTGGAGTAAATAATGGAAAAGAATTTGCATTCCCTTCACCAACTCATAATGAATCAGGAACAGGATTAAAAAAATATGTAAGTGTGAAGGAGGCACTGGATGATTTGCCAGAAGCTATTTTGAATGAAAATGGAATAGTACACTATAGGTGTGAGGCTGAAAATGACTATCAGAGAAAAATGCGAACAAACCAAGGTGTAACGGAACATTTTATGCCGAAAATGAGTGAGCTAGACAAATATATTGTATCACATATAAGACCAGGTGGAAATTATATGGATATACCACCGGATGTAAAATCAGAACGAATAAGGAGATTACAGCGTGAGGGAGGACACACTACATGCTATGGTCGCATGAGCCCCGATGAGCCCTCATATACAATTAACACTTATTTTAATAGACCTAATGTTGGCTGTAACATTCATTATGCAGAAAATAGGCTGATTACAGTTAGGGAAGCATTACGTTTACAAAGTTTTCCTGATTCATATAAAATTGTCTCATCCAGTAAGCAGGGGAGAAATCTGATTGTTGGGAACGCAGTTCCTCCTCTTATGGCAGAGATAATAGCCAATCAATTAAAAAAACATTTGAAGGAGGAAGAGAATAATGATTAGTTATACAGATTCAGAAGTTAGGACATTTCACCCGTTGTGTGAAAAAGCTTTAACACAAGCAATAGCAGCGTTAGGTTTGAGTTCGATTTATGAAGCAAAACATCATGTATATACAGGAAGTCTTGAAATGGACTATGTTGTTATAAATAAAACAACTGGAAAATATCTATGTGTAATTGAAGTTAAGAGAACTCCTTCAGATGTACAAAGTACCAGATATCAATTTCAAGCGCAATCGTATGTTCAATCCAATATGGCAGTAACAGAGAAACCATTTTATATTATAACTAATTTGGAAAAATTAATTAGTTTTAGATATGATGTCCATAAGCCCAGTGTACATCAGCAAGTTTTAGAACCAGGATTAGAAAATGTATGTGATTTTTCCGCTGATGATGAAAATAGTATCGTGAACAAATTGGCATTAGTTTTTCAAAGATTATTAGATGATTTTATTAATAACAGATATACAGAACTTACAACACTGGATAATTTCTTAACATGTATGAAATCTACTCTACCAAACAGTCGTGAATGGAAAAGTAAAATGTCAATGCTTCTATATGAATATATAAGAGGTGCTTTTCATGCAATACATAAACCTGCGCCAACTATAACATATAGTGTATCAACATTTGCCGGAGATGTTCAACAAATTTGCATAGAAGCAAATAGAGTAGACTTTGATGGTATTTTTGCATACAATGCGGCGGATTATCTTCCAAGAGTATCTTTGACAAATAAGCTTTTGTCTGATTTATATAAGTATGGGGAGGCAAATATATCAGGTGATGCAATAGCAGATTCATTACATGAAATGCTATCTGAAAGCAGTAGACATGATGGAGAAGTTGCAACTGATCCTGAATTGGCTAATCTAGCTGCTACTATGGCAAAAATGATTAATGGCAATTTATCTGCTAATAAGAAAATATGTGATCCTGCAGCTGGAAGTGGAAGTCTAATTAGTTCAGCAATGAAGGTATTTAATATAAACGGCAATCAGGTTGTAGCAAATGATATAAATCCAAAACTAATAGAACTTTTATCATTACGTCTAGGATTAAATAATCCTATAACAATCAATAAATCAAATGCTCCAGTAGTAACAACAAAAGATATTTTATCATTTGTTCCTTCCGATTTTAATGATGTTGAGGTTGTTTTGTTAAATCCACCATTTGTGGCAGGAATAAATTGTGTAAATAGAAAGGCTCCTTTTATAAGTTTCATACAAAGGATAAAAGGAAGTCCGTCGGATACTGGAGTTGGACAGCAGAATTTAGGAGCAGTTTTCTTAGAAACTGTTTGTTGTTTAATGCCAACAGGAACGACTATTGTATGTATATTTCCCAAAGCACAGTTGGTAGAGCGGGGAAATGAAGCAATTGCTTTTCGAGAAATGTTGCTCAATATTTTTGGATTACAATGCATTTTCAATTATCCGGGAAAGGGACTTTTTGAATCTGTTTCAGAAGAAACATGCATCTTGGTTGGAAAGAAAGATCAACCTGCAAGTACAGTGAAAATTTTTTCTAGTGATGTAGCAGTGGCTGATATAGATCTACATGCTTTAGAAGCATATTCTGGGGGATATAATTCATCAGCTTTTGATTATATTACACCAGATATAGAGGCAAGACAAATTTCATATGCACAATTACAGGCAAAACTAAATGATGGCTGGAGAGTTGTATGTAGTGAAATGTCTGAATCTATTATATATATTGATAATAATATTGTAAGAAATGCTATAATGACATATTTGCCAAATACTACTCAAATATTTCGTAAAGGTCAAGTAGGGGTTAATGGAGGAAGTGATTTATTATTCTTTGATTCATTCGATGAATTATATTCTAAATATATATCACAAGTCACACTTGATGAAGGAATGAGAAATGCAGATAGAGATGATTTTATTCTGAACACTGGAGATTCAAAATTTTTAAATTTTAATTCTATTCCATATTCATTAAGTACAGCAATAATTTCTGATTATATGTCTATGACTAGACCAGCTAAACAACAGCAAAGGAAGGTAAAAACTGTTACAGAATGGGAGAAAATTACAAAAAAGGACGGCACAATACGATTTCCTGCCAACTCAATATTATTACCAACAAAACTTCGTAGAAATGGAAGGGTATATGTATCGGCAGTGTCTATGTATGTTTCAACAAATTTTACAGTATATTCATACCAAACATTGACGGAAGCACAGGTAATTGGTTCATATATGACAACGGTTTTTTATCAGTTAGAATGTGAAGTTGCATCTAAGGATCATTCGGGGATGAGAAAAAGTGAATTAAGGGATGCAAAAATGACACATGTTCCTGATTATAATATGCTTTCTCAAAATCAAATAAGACAAATATTGTCCGAGATTCCTAATATAACATTTAAGGATCTTAACAATCCAACAATTACACATATGGACGAGATATGGGCAGAAATTTTGTTTGGAGCAAATGCATCAAATAAACTAGAAGAAGCAATTCGATTACAGAGATTTTTAGCAAATAGAAGAAATCCTCTGTCGTAAAATATAAAATGGGTTATAGTAGGAATATTGCAGATAGTTAAGGTGTAAATAAGAATGGAGCATAATGTGTCAGATAAAAACTTGAAAGAAATAATCTCAGAATTATTAAGACTTGGATATGAAGGAACTTATTGGGATTTTAAAGAAGATTACACTGATTGTAGAGAAGATAAATTGATCGATATTATTTGTATGGCAAATAATATCGATGGACATCAAGCATATCTAATTTACGGTGCAGATGACAATGGAAATGTAAAGGGAATTGAAAAAACAAAATATAGTAGATATACAACTAAGTCAGTTACAGAATTTTTAAGATCAAAGCCATTTGCAGGAGATTATATACCTAAAGCAACAGTTCAGACGGTTGAGATTGAAAATCACGAATTGGATATAGTAATAATTAAGAACACGAATAATACGCCATATTATTTGACAGAGGCATATTCGCCAAGCCATGATGTAAAGAAAAAATTGTATGCAGGTGCAATATATACTAGAGTAAATGATATAAACACACCGAGGATACATACCGCAAATATTGAACATACAGAATTTTTATGGAGAAAAAGATTTGGTATTGATTTGTCGCCTTCTCAAAAATTACTTCATTTATTAGAACATACAGAGGATTGGTCTGAAACTACATGGGATTCCGATAGACATAGCTATAACCTAAAATCACCAGAATATCAAATAATAGTTCTTGATTCAGATGAAGGATATGAAACTTTAAGTTATTTTTACGATGATGAAAAGATGTTATATGCCCCACTACAATTAAAGTACTTAACTACAACATTGTATGAAACTGAATTATGGTATATGGACATGGGAAGATGTCTGATTCCGAAACCGGAGATAAGATATAAAATAGAAAATGGTTTATTTTATTATTACATAGAAAAAGACTCTTTGAGTGGCAAATTGCTTCCTTTTTTTGCATATGGAAAGTATCAGTGTAATAATCGCTCAGGGCAACAAATTCCAGTGCTGATTTTTGACAATAGTCAAGAGCGATTTGAATTTGAAGATTGGTTTTCACAAAATGAAAATTTAAGAGACAACATTGAAAAAGAAATTTTGCAAAATGCCATTTTTCAGCATATACGTGCTAAAGAAGAAAAGATTGGTAAGTCGCAATGCGGAGTTTTAGAATTAGCAATAGCGTTTGCTTATTATAAAAATTGGCAGAAAATAAACAATCATCTCAGTAGAGAATAGATATATACTAATAGTTATTTTAGCGGACTTAATGACAAGAGGAAGGAATATCCGCACAATATGCTATGATATTCCTTCCTGCTCTAATATGGTGGATCTCAATATAGTTTCAAAGAATCTTCGGCATCTACCCATATCTGCATCGTTCCATCCAGATATAGTTTTGCATATTCCAGTGGTTCGTCAATAGCAAGTGCATTTAATGCACAGTTTGATCCAGGCGTGGTTTTTAAGTCCTTTTCAGCTTCCCAACAGTCAATGCGGAGCATATAGCCAACAGAGGTGTAAACATCAATACTATTGCGCTTGGGATTGTATTCTGCAAATATTGTTCTCATCGTATCAAATCTCCTTATCGTTAAATCAATCATTTGTTGCAAAGATCAGAAGCATTTCAATCAGTTCACCATGTCACTTTTATTTTGTGTTATACTGTTTTATAGGATTTTCTTGCCCTTGTATTTGCCCTTATCAGAGTTCGTAAACACTGGTGGGACGATATAACACAAGGGAAACAATAAGGGAAAGATCACCTGCGACAAATCCAGTGTTTTCAATGGTTTGCGGAGAATTTAATAACAAAATATAACAGTTATTAAATTTCTTAAAACAGGTGAAATCTCAATCGGGATTTATTGGAATTTTCTGTGGAGTATTATTAAAGCTTTTGTGTTGGGAATATATATTAGTACAAAAAATAACGATAACCTAGTTAAAAAATAGATTATCGTTATTTCTCACTTTCAGCCCATTATAACAGTTACATGGTATTCTTTTTTATTATCACTAGGGCAGATACAGTTACTTTCAGTTTCGTTTCCATCAATCTTTATAGAATGTATTCCCTTTTCTACATGCTTTGGATTTTGTATATCAATATATATATCGGCACCACGGTAATGTCTTTTAATCTCTAGTGATTCTATATCTGCTGGAATACATGGTTCTATGTGTAATCCGTCAAAGTCTGGTTTAATTCCCAGTATATACTGAGAGACATTTACAAATGTCCATGCAGCGGTTCCAGTAAGCCAACTGTTTTTTGCTTCTCCATGTTTTGGTGCATCTTTGCCTGCAACCATCTGAGAGTATACATAAGGTTCTGTACGATGTATTTCGCTGATATCTTCTATATACGCTGGACATGTCTTTTTATAAATTTCAAATGCACGATTTCCACGACCAATACGTGTTTCTGCAATGGAAATCCATGGGTTATTATGACAGAAAATACCAGCATTTTCCTTATATCCTGGTGGATATGATGAAATTTCACCAAGGTTTACATAGTAGTGGCTGTAAGAAGGCTGCTGTAATACAATTCCATATTTTGTATCTAGATGTTCTTTAACAGCATCAAGTGCTTTTTTAGCATAGCCTTCTTTAATTCCAATATCTGCAAGCACACAAAATCCCTGTGGCTCTATATAGATTTTTCCCTCTTCACATTCGTTTGAACCAACTTTATCACCATTAGTATCATAAGCACGTAAAAACCATTCTCCATCCCAACCGCTTTCTAATACTGCCTGATACATTGCATCTACAGCTTTATCTGCACGTTCTGCTTCTTTTTCATTATTAAGCAGTCTTTGTATGCTTGCATATTCACTGCCATATTTTACAAACATTCCTGCAATAAATACAGACTCTGCAACAGGACCTTCTGATGGTCCAAATGTCTGAAATGATTCCCCTGGTTCAGTAGAGAAACAATTTAAGTTTAAGCAGTCATTCCAGTCAGCACGTCCAATCAGTGGTAGTTTGTGAGGACCTAGATTATCTAGTGTGTAATCAAAAGAACGTTTTAAATGTTCTAAAAGTGGCTGCGCTTTAGAGGAATCGTTATTAAAATCAACTTGCTCATCTAATATACTTATATCTCCAGTTTCTTTTATATAGGCAGCAGTTCCTGCAATAAGCCACAGTGGGTCATCATTAAATCCACTGCCTATATCTGCATTACCTTTTTTAGTCAATGGCTGATACTGATGGTAAGCACTTCCATCTTCAAACTGCGTAGCAGCGATATCTAAGATTCTCTGTCTTGCCCTATCTGGTATTAAATGTACAAAACCGAGCAAATCTTGACAAGAGTCACGAAATCCCATGCCCCTTCCAGTACCTGATTCAAAATAAGATGCAGAACGAGACATATTAAATGTGACCATACATTGATATTGATTCCAGATATTTACCATACGATTTAATTTCTCATCTGCACAATTTAGAGTAAATTTAGACAACAAAGCGTCCCAGTAATCTGCCAGAGCCTTTAGTGCATCATCTACTTTTTTATCAGTATTTAAGCGAGAAATTGTGTCAAGGGCAGGTGCTTTATTAATTACGTCTGGTGATTCCCATTTTTTATCTACAGGATTTTGAGCATATCCAAGAAGGAATATTAAACTTCTTTCCTGATTAGGCTCTAATGTAATATTTATATAATGTGAACCAATTACAGCACCACCACTCGCTATTGACTGATATGATGAGGCCTCTTTTACAGCTTTGGGATTTTCTACACTTCCATAATCACCAAGAAAAATATCTCTGTCTGTATCAAATCCATCAATATCTGAATTTACAGTATAGTATGCGTAATGGTTGCGGCGTTCACGGTATTCAGTTTTGTGATATATAGTAGAGCCTATTACTTCTACTTCTCCAAGACTTAAATTGCGTTGAAAATTAGTAGAGTCGTCTACTGCGTTCCAAAAACAAAATTCTACATAAGAACTTAGCGATAAAGTCTGTGTTTCTTTTGTATCATTGCGAATAATTAAACGGTTGACTTCGCATGTTTCGCCTAATGGTACAAATGCTGTAAGTTCTGCATGTATTCCATTTTTTGATGAGATAAATTTGCTATAGCCAAGTCCGTGGTGGCATTCATAAGTGTCTAGTGGAGTTTTTACTGGCTGCCATGCAGGTGTCCAGACAGTTTCATTGTGATTAATAAAATAGTATCTGCCATTTGTATCTGCTGGTACATTATTGTAGCGATAGCGAGTTAAACGAAGAAGTTTTGCATCTTTGTAAAAACTATATCCTCCACAAGTATTAGAAATCAGAGAAAAGAAATCTTCATTTCCTAGATAATTAATCCAAGGAAGAGGAGTTTTTGGTGTAGTAATTACATACTCCTTATTCTCATCATCAAAGTGTCCAAATTTCATAAATAACCTCATTTCTGTGCTGCTTTAATAATAATGAATATTTGTGTCAGGCAGCACGCAGACACAAAATATATAACTACGCATTATGTATTGTACCTGATGCTTTTTCATATGGAGCAAAAATCTTGTTAAATATAAAAGACTGAAAGTAAACAATCAGTACAAAACCTAATGAAAATAGTGACATAAATACAGTTCCTAGTGGAAGAAACAGACAAAAACAAGCAACACCTATATCTATTGCAAGTAATTTAAGTGTCTGTTTGAAATTTTTTAATGCAAGTTGAAATGCATTTTTTATAGAGTTAATAGGTGTGTTTATAAAACGTCCTATAAGTGGAAATGTATAGTTAAAAATAACTAGCCATATAATAAAAATAACAATTAAAACTCCTGTTACACCAGATGAAAGCGCATTTCCTCTAAAAGGCCAGAAAAGTAGATTAAACAGTATCATAGCTCCTGTTACAAAAAAAAACGTAAACGCAATAGTGCCATTTTTTAAATTGCGTTTAAATTCTCTGATATAAGGACGAACTATATATCCATATTCTCCTTTTGTCTCTTTTGCCATTACATAATATAAAGAAGAAAGCGCACTACCAATAGTAAATATTGGAATACATGTAATTAAAAATACAAGATTTAGTGCAAAGAAATTACACAATGTGCTAATAAAATCTATAACTGGGTTTAATTTTCCATTACTCATATAAATCCTCCATTCTTAAAAGCTGTTTTTTTATATTATTTCTATTATAATCACTTTACTTTAAATATTGCTACTGAAAAAAAATGCACAGAACTACATACAAAATTAGACATCTTTTTAAATGCTAAATAAATTTGATTGAAATTTTTATCCTTTTTGTTGTATAATTATGTTTGTTGATTTTTAAAAGGGGATTGATTATGAAAAAAAAGTTTCTTTATGTGCCATTTTGTATAGTGACAATGATATTGTTACTAATAGTATGTACTAAATCTAGTGGAAATTTTATATCTTCACATTTTGACTCAAGTAATTATAAAGACTTTATTATAGTAGACGTATATGATGAATTTGCAAATTATCAGGGAATCCAAGGCGGATGGTTTGCCAAAGTAGTAAAGGACAAGTTTAATATGGAATTAAATATTATCGCACCAAATGTTACAGGAAATGGAGATACACTTTATCAGACACGTCAAGCCGCTGGCAATCTTGGTGATTTAATTTTAATTAACACATCCAATGGCAAGTTTAATGAAATTGTGAAAGCTGGTCTTGTTGCTGATTGTACAAAACTTGTTCAAAATAAGGATATTATGAAAAATTATGGTGATGCAGTAATAAAGACTAATGAGCTGGTTGAAGCAGATGGAATTTATGGTTTTCCAAAGTCTATCTCATCGCAAGCTGCAACAGAAGCATCAGAAGGAACAGACCCTACATTTGGCCCATATATAAGATGGGATTATTATAAAAAGCTAGGATATCCTGAGATGAATAATCTTGAAGATTTTTTAGATGTTTTAGAGAAAATGCAGATATTGGCTAGAAAAGAAGAAAATAGTAATGATATTTATGCAATTTCTTTATTTAAGGATTGGGATTATAATATGATGAATAATGCAAAACAAATTGCTTGTATGTATGGATATGACGAGCAAGGGTTTGTGTTATCTAAAGCAAATGGCACTAATTACCAAAATATTCTTAGTAATAATTCACTATATATAAAAGCACTTAAATTTTTTAATGAAGCCAATGCAAGGGGACTTGTTGATTCAGATTCTCCATCACAAAACTATGATGAATGGATAATGAAATATGAGGCTGGAAAAGTACTTTACGGTCCATGGCCATGGATAGGAGAAAGGTTTAATACTGCTGAAAATAAGGCTTTAGGAAAAGCATTTAAGATGGCACCTGTTAAAGATATGAAAATTTTTTCATTTGGATGCTATTCAGAGGGAGATTCCACTAATATTATTGCGATTGGCTCTAGGGCAAGCGACCCACAAAGGCTTTTAGATTTTATAGATTGGCTATACTCACCAGAGGGTTTTTATCTAAACGGTCAGGCAAATGGGGCAGCAGGTCCAGAAGGTCTTACTTGGGAAATTGGAGACGATGGTATGCCAAGGCTTACAGAATTTGGGAAAAAAGCACTTCCAAATAATCCAGTAGATGTACCAGAAGAATATGGTGGAGAAAAATGGGATTTAGGGATATCTGCACTAAATTTTAAAACTATAAATCAAAAAGAGATAGACCCTAACACTGGTGCACCGTATGACTACTTATGTTGGGAGTCTACTATTAAAGATAATAGAACTGATATTGATATAGACTGGATTAATAAAATGGGTGCAGATACAGCGATGGAATATCTTAAAAATAATAATATGCTTTTAATCGCACCTGGTGCAAACTACTCCACGCCAGCAGAAAGTACCAATATTACAACAATACGTGAACGGTGTAAATCAGCAATTATCCGCTATTCGTGGAGAATGATTTTTGCACAAAAAAACTCATTTAATACACTTTTAAAAGAGATGCAAGATACAGCAAAAGGTCTTGGATATAATTATGTGTATAAAGTAGATTTAAAAAATGCAAAAGACCAAACAGCAGCAAGGAATGTTATAAAAAATCAGCAGTAGGTTATATATTAGGGTTTCCTTTTTTTCGGTATTCTGCTGGTGATGTTCCTTCATATTTTTTAAATTTTCGATGAAAGTAGTCTACATTGCTATAACCTACTCGTTCAGAAATTTCATACACCTTTAAAGAGCCATCATCTAACAGCTCTTTTGCCTTATCAATGCGCACTTTATCCAGATAAGCATTAAAGTTGACATTTAATTTTTTGGTAAAAAGTCTTCCTAGATATGAACTATTATATCCAAAAAGTGGTGCAAGTGTTTCAAGTTTTAAGTTTTCTTGATAATTGTGTTTTATATAATGTAATACTTCATCTAGTACATTTTCACCAGAAGAATATCCAACAGAATGCATCCACATTTCAAACTGCTCTGCAAGAAAATCAATAATTTCATATAGATAATATTTTTCTTCTATCATAATAATAATTGAAGTATTAGCAAGAAGAGGTAAGTTTGTCTGTGGAAAAATCTGCATAATCTTTTGTTTAACTAGAATATAAATATCTATTAAAAAATGTTTAATATCTATAATCTCTGCAACACAATTATTTAAATAGTCAGACAATTCGTTTAAAGTATTGCTAATTAAAGTTGGATTGTGTGATTGTATATAATTAGAAAAAGTTTCTGCATACTTAGGAGCTAGGTCTTGTGTAAACAGATGTGTGGAATTAAGGTGCATTTTAAGTTCGCTATAGCCAAGTATATGCTGGTCTTTTATACAGAAAAAACGGCGCTCATTAAGCTGACATACATCTTTATATGACAGATGTATGTCTTGCACATCTGATACTTGCCTTCCATAGATAATAAATATCTGGTCAAATGGTGAATCTTTTTGAGGCTTTATTTTATAATGCTCCAAAAGGTTTCGAAATCTTGCAATAGCAAAATCTCCTTTTAATAAAATAATATTATGCTGCTTTATTGTCAACATATCATATGTATTGTTATCTTGATTGCTGATACGCATCAAGTCTGAAAAATTCCATGCTGTGTGAAGTGTATTTTGATTATAGCTGCTATAAATAATAACTTGATAAATATTAGCATTAAGATGCAGTTCGTTAATATTTAATGAATTAAAATCACACGTATTTAAAAGTATTTCCCTGATAATATTTTCTTTGGCCTTTTCACGGTAATTAGAATATGACAGTGAATTTTTCCTTTCTTCATTTATTATGTCACGTATTTCACATACAGACTGCTCAAGTTCAATTTCATCTATTGGTTTTGTAAGATAAAAATCTACCCCATAGCGCATAGCAGTTTGTGCAAGTTTAAAATCAGAAAGTCCACTTAAAATAATAAACTTTCCATCAAATCCAGATTCTATAGCGGCTTTTATAACTTCTATACCGTTCATCTTTGGCATGCGGATATCTAAAAGTACAAGGTCTGGTTTTAAGACAAGTATTTTGTCTAACGTTTCTTGCCCATTAATAGCACTTCCGCATATGGAAAATCCAACACTCTCCCAGTCAATAATCTGTTTAAGTCCTTCTAATACAAGCTGTTCATCATCTGCAATAAATACATTCATAATTCTTCCTCCTCCATTGTATCCTGTGAAACCTTGTATAATGGAATTGTAACAGTAACACAGGTTCCAAAGTTTTCTTTACTTTTTATAGTAATACCATATTCTTGTCCATAAAATAGATGAATACGGTTATTAATATTATAAAGTCCTATGCCATGTTCTGAATCTTTTACTGGTGTATTAAGATGAGCAATCACCATGCGCAGTTCTTCTTTAGACATCCCTATGCCATTGTCAAAAATATATGCACTTAAATTAGAACGGTCTTTAGATAGACGTATTTTCAAAATAATATGTCCATTCTCTTCCATATCCCTTAGCCCATGTGAAATGGCATTTTCAATAATTGGCTGAAGTATAATAGGAAGTACCATATATTCAGAAAGTATAATACTTTCATCTATTTTAATATCATAATTAATGCGAGAGCCAAATCTAAGTTTCATAATAGCCATATATGTTGAAACATAATCCAGTTCTTTTTCTAAAGTTGTAGAAGAAGTTTTAGTATTGCTTAATACGTAGCGCATAGATTTGCTTAATAATTTAATTGCATTAGCGACATCTTTGTTCCCTTCTATAAAAGCTTTCATACGAATTGCTTCTAACGTATTATACAAAAAATGAGGATTAATCTGATTGGCAAGAAGTTTAAACTCCATCTGCTGTTGTTGGTTCTTAATAACCTGTTCTCTAATTTGTGCTTGGTAGATTTGTGCTTCTGCCTGTTTTAATTTCTCTACCATGATTTTCATATCATGAAAAGTGGCAGTAAGTTCATCATCGCCCTTAATAGTATCTACAATCTCATAATCATTTTTACTAACCTTATACATAGCAATTCTAAGTGTATTAATACGCTCACTAAAGTAATTAGCATATAAAAATATAATTACTGCTGAAACAATTAGTGCAAGAAGTACAATTAGTGAAAAGACTATAAGCAAATTATATGTTGTAGGCAAAGCATTGGTATCTGCAACAAATATATGCAAATTATCCAAAGAATGGTACAAATTCACTGTTTCAAAAGAGCCAATAACCTTTTTACCAAACAACATAAAAGTTCCCGTATTATGCATTTCATCTTTTAAATCCAAAGGAAATTTTTCACCACTATAGTGTCTGTCAGAACTTATAAAAACGGGTTCTTCATTTACATTTAAATAAATCTGGTAATTGTTGTTTGAAATCAGGTTGCGCAAGTAATCATTAGAAATAGACATAAGCAGCATTGCATATGTATTTTTCTTAGGAATTGGAATACGACAACAGTAGTAAAGCTCCCAATAGTTCATTTCATTTTGACCAGTGCGAATATCACTAATCCAAAAATTTCCAAAAATTTCTTGCGATTTTTTATACCATCGTGACTCTTTCTCTTCCTTAGTAATTGGTAAAATATATTTATTATTTTTTACATTGTGCATTAAATTTTCTGGCACATATAATCTAAGTGTTGTAAGCATAGCAGTCTTTTCCAAAACGTTATTAAATGAGTCAGTTATTTCTGAAGTAATTTTTGCAGTATCAAAATCTGGGTTGGACACAGCAAGCAGTTCTTGAAGTTGTAAATTATTTGTTGTAGTTTCATAAATAGAATGTAAATGTATAGATGTAGATACAACTGTAGAATATATTAGTTTGTCTTGCGAATATGCCAAATTTTTATAATGAGAGATAGTTCTTTTATATATAAAAAAATCAAGTATAGTACTAAGGCTCAAAACTGGAATAATAATGGCGCAAATAAATAAAGTCATAAGCTGACGTTTCATATTATTTTGAGAAAAAAATTTAAAGCGAAAATAATTTTTCATATGAACCCCTCCTCACAATCATAACTTATGCTACAAATTGCTCCACTGTCCTGCGATTTTTCTAATTCCTTAATTATGCTAGAATTATATCATAAAAAAACTTCAAAAAAAGTGGTATTTTTTTGCGAATAAATACAGTAGTAATTAGAGAATTTTTATTTTATAATACTGCCATCATATAAAAATATATGCGGAAATGAGGTAAATTTATGAAATTTCACAATGGATGTTGGTTACTAAAAGAAGGATACAAGTGTTTTTCACCAGCACATGTATATGAAGTAAAAGAGGATAAAGACCAAGTAGTATTATGCGCACCAACTACTCGTATTAAAGAAAAAGGAGACACTCTCGGTGGAATTAACTTAACCATTAAGATTACAGCTCCTATGCCAGAGGTAATTCGTGTGCAAACTGTTCATTACAAAGGAGTAAAGGAAGATGTAACAAAGTTTGAATTAGAGCTTCCGAAAGAATCAGATTGTTTTCATATGGAAGAAACAGAAGATGAAATTACTATATACAGTGGTCATTTAAATTTAGTTATTAATAAAGAAAATTGGAGTATGTCATATAAAAGAGATGATAGTCTTTTAACACAAAGTGGGAAAAATGATTTGGCATATATAAAGACGGATTGGACAGGCGAAGCCTATGATAAAAGAATAGACAATGCTTATATGTGTCAACAGCTTGGATTATCTGTAGACGAATTAATTTATGGCTTAGGTGAACGTTTTACACCATTTGTAAAGAATGGACAATCTGTATGCATCTGGAATGAAGATGGAGGAACAAGTACAGAGCAGTCTTATAAGAATATACCATTTTACTTATCTAATAAAGGATATGGTGTATTTGTCAACCATACAGAGAAGGTAGAGTTTGAGGTAGCTACAGAACACGTTGCTAAGGTAGGATTTTCAGTAAAAGGAGAAAGCCTTGATTATTTTCTGATTAATGGTCCATCTATGAAAGATGTACTAGTGCGCTACACAGATATAACAGGAAAACCTGCACTTCCACCACAGTGGACATTTGGATTATGGCTGTCTACTTCATTTACAACAGACTATGATGAAGAAACAGTTATGAGTTTTATTAATGGTATGATTAGCAGAGGAATCCCACTTAGTGTATTTCATTTTGATTGCTGTTGGATGAGAGAATTTCACTGGACAGATTTTGTTTGGGATGAAAGGGTATTTCCAGACCCAGAAGGAATGTTGCAAAGAATCAAAGAAAAAGGAGTTAAAATCTGTGTATGGATTAATCCTTACGTTGGACAGGAATCTGTACTTTTTGAAGAAGGAATGGAAAATGGCTACTTTCTAAAACGTGCAAATGGCGATGTATGGCAGTGGGATATGTGGCAGCCTGGACTTGCCATTGTAGATTTTACAAATCCAGATGCAGTACAATGGTATCAGAGAAAACTTGAAGAACTTTTAGATATGGGTGTTGACTGCTTTAAAACAGACTTTGGCGAAAGAATCCCTACAGATGTAGTATATTATAATAATGCTAATCCTGAAAAAATGCATAACTACTACACATATCTTTATAACAAAACAGTATATGAGGTATTATTAAGACGCAGAGGAAAAGAAGAAGCTGTACTTTTTGCTCGTTCTGCAACAGCTGGCGGACAGAAATTCCCAGTACACTGGGGTGGTGACTGCTGGTCTGACTATCAATCTATGGAACAGAGCCTAAGAGGCGGACTGTCTTTAACTAGTAGTGGGTTCGGATTCTGGAGTCATGATATTGGTGGATTTGAAAGTACATCTACTGCTGACGTGTACAAAAGATGGGCAGCATTTGGCCTATTGTCTACTCACAGTAGGTTACATGGCAGTAAATCCTATCGTGTACCATGGCTATATGATGAACAAGCTGTAGAAGTAGTACGCTTCTTTACAAAATTAAAACTTGAACTTTTGCCTTACCTTTATAGCAATGCTTATATAACTTCAAGAACTGGTATTCCAATGCTTCGCAGTATGCCGTTAGAATTTGAAAATGACAGAAACTGCCGCTATCTTGACAAACAGTATATGCTTGGTGAAAATCTTATGGTAGCTCCAATCTTTAATGAAGAAGGAAAAGCTGTATATTATCTGCCACAGGGACTTTGGACTAATTATTTAACAGGTGAAAAGATACTTGGCGGAAATTGGAGAGAAGAATATCATGATTATTTATCTATACCACTATGGGTAAGAGAAAATAGCATTATTGCCACAGGGCTTGAAGCAGAAGATGCAATGTATGACTTCCATGACAGGCTGGAAATGAAAGTGTATGGTTTGGTTGATGAAGCACATACAGAAGTGTATCAAAATGAAAAATTGCTTACATCAATTACATTGAAACGAGATAACAATAAAATATATGGAGAAGTTAAAGGAAATACACAACTTAAAATACGTTTTGTAGGAGAGAATATTTTAGAAGCAACTGGTGCAGATTTAACCTTAGAAAAAAATGATTCTATTCTGTCTTTGTCAGAATGGCATGGCGCATTTAACTGTGTGTTGAACAATTAAAAAATTATATATGAGGTATATATATGAAAAATGAAGCAGAACAATTAATGAAAAAACTAACACTAGAAGAAAAAATTGGTATGATTCATGGTGCAGAGTTATTTCGTACTGCTCCTGTAGAAAGGCTTAACATTCCTGCTTTATCTATGTCTGATGGTCCTATGGGTGTCAGACAGGAATTTGAACCCAACTCATGGAAATGTATAGGAGATAATGATGATTATGTAAGTTATCTTCCATGTAACAGTGCCCTTGCTTCTACTTGGAACAGAGAGCTTGCAGGTATTACAGGCAGTGTGTTAGGTGAGGAAGCCAGAGGTCGAGGCAAAGATGTTATACTAGGACCTGGAGTAAATATTAAACGCAGTCCATTATGTGGACGCAATTTTGAATACTTTAGCGAAGACCCATTTTTAACAAAAGAAATGGCAGTTAATTATATAAAAGGAGTGCAAAATTGGGACGTGGCAGCATGTGTAAAGCATTTTGCTGCCAATAACCAAGAGACACAAAGACTTTGGGTAGATGTTAAAATTGATGAAAAAGCTCTTAGAGAAATCTATTTTCCAGCATTTTATGACGCAGTAAAAAAAGCAGATGTCTATACAATTATGGGCGCATATAATAAAATATATGGTAAGCACTGCTGCCAAAGTGATTTTTTATTAAACGATGTGCTTAGAAAAGAATGGAACTACGATGGAGTAATTATCTCTGACTGGGGAGGCGTACACGATACAGAAGAAGCCGCTAATTCTGAACTTGATATCGAAATGTCTGTAACAAATAATTTTGATGACTATTATATGGCACAGCCGCTTATAAAATTAATTAAAGAAGGAAAGATATCTGAAGATGTTATAAATAATAAAGTTGTACACATATTGATATTAATGAAACGTCTTCATATGTTAGATGGCAAAAGAAAAAGCGGTGCATACAATACCAAAGAACACCAAAAACAGGCATTAGAAGTAGCAAGAGAATCTGTTGTACTTCTAAAAAATACTAAAGGCACTCTTCCACTTTCTAAAGAAAAAACAAAAGAGCTACTTATTATCGGCGAAAATGCAGATATGAAACACGCACTGGGAGGCGGAAGCGCAGAGATTAAAGCTTTATATGAAATCACTCCACTAATGGGAATAACGGCTTTACTAGGAGGCAATACAAAAGTTACTTATGTAAAAGGATATTGCCAAGACCCAAAAGAAGAATTGCAGGATATTAACTGGCAAGAAACAAGTTTAGAAAATGGTGGCGGAGAAGTTGTAAAGATAAAAACAGATAATAAAGCACTTGCTGAATATAGAAAAACACTTCGCCAAGAAGCCATTGCAAAAGCAAAAGAATTTAGTCAGGTTATTTTTATCGGAGGGCTCAACCACGAATATGACTGTGAGGGAAATGACCGAGAAGACATGAAATTGCCTTATGAACAGGATTTACTGATAGAAGAACTCCTTAACGTCAATCCAAATACGACAGTAGTAATGGTTGGAGGCAGCCCTGTCGAGATGGGCAGATGGATTAACCGTGCAGACAGTCTTTTGTGGAGTTGGTACGCAGGAATGGAAGGCGGCAAAGCACTTGCAGAAGTACTATTTGGCAAAATAAATCCATCAGGTAAACTGCCAGAAAGTTTCTATAAAACACACACTGATTGCTCAGCACATTCACTAGGAAACTTTGCAGAAAAAGAAACAGCAGACTATGCAGAAGGTGTTTTTGTAGGATATCGTTACCTAGACACATATAATATTGAACCAGAATTTTGCTTTGGACATGGACTATCTTATACTTCATTTGAATATAAAGAAGCAAATATTATAAAAGATAAGAATGAAGATAAAACTTATGTAGAATGTAGTATTACAAATACAGGAAATGTATCAGGCAAAGAAACCATACAAGTATATCTAGCACCAAAAAATCATAAAGAAGATGAACCTATACAGCAGCTAAAAGGGTTTGAAAAAGTACTTATAAACCCTAGTGAAACAGTAAAAATAAAAGTTGAGATAGAAGGGTACTCAGAAGATATGGAAGTTAGGGTAGGAAGTTCCTCAAGAGATATCAGGATAGTGCTGTAAATTATTAGCTTGAACACAAAAAAGTGCATGGTCTGTGGTTACTTACTGTTCCATGCACTTTTACCTTTCTGGCAAGTACTGCCATTCCTTTTATATAGTTCTAATTCGCTCAACTGCTTTTTGGTATCCGTTATACTTTTGCATACGTTTTGTTGCCGCCATTTTAGGCAAAATACCTTTCCATTTTATAGTATTAAATATTTCTTCATCCCACAAGCCAAGTTTCATGCCAGCCATAAAAGCTGCACCTGTTCCTGACAATTCCTCTGTTTCTGAAACTAAGACTTTATATCCTGAAATATCACTCTGAAATTGCATAAGATATTGATTATTAGTTGCACCACCATCTACTCTTAGCATCTTGATATTTTTCTGTGAATCTTTCTCCATCGCCCTGACAATATCTGTAATCTGGTATGCAATGCTTTCTAACGCTGCCCTTACAAGCTCTGCCTTTCCTGTTGTTCTGTCTATGCCTATAAAAGCCGCTCTTGCCCCGCTGTCCCAGTACGGAGCTCCAAGTCCTGTAAATGCAGGAATCAGATACAGATTATCATTTTTGTTTGCCATATCTGCCAGTGTTTTAGTCTCGGCAGCATTCTGTATTATGCCCACATTATCTTTAAGCCATGACACAACAGCACCTGTATAGTTTAGATTTCCTTCCAGAACATACTCCATCTTTCCATCTATTCCCCACGCTAACGATGTCACCAGTCCATTATTACTTAAAATTGGTTTTTGACCAATATTCATCATAATAGACGAGCCTGTTCCATAAGTTATTTTTGTCATTCCGTCCAATCTGCAATTCTGCCCAAAAAGTGCTGCATGAGAATCACCCATTACCGCATAAATTGGAACAGGTGTTTTAAACAGCCCTTCACAGTCTGTATAACCGAAACAAGCATTAGAATCTTTCACTTCAGGAAGGGTATCTGCGTCAATTCCAAAACAGTTACATATGTCTCTATCCCATTCAAGCGTAAAGATATTAAAAAGCTGTGTCCTTGATGCATTGGAATAATCTGTTGCATACACTTTTTCTTTTGTTAATCTATATACCAAATAAGAATCTATCGTGCCATATGCTTTTTTCTCTGCTCCTTTTACGTGTTCAAACAGCCAGCAAATTTTTGCTGCAGTAAAATATGGAGAGAGTTTTAATCCAGTTCTTTGCTGAATCTGTTCAGCCATGTCACGCACTTTTTTTCGCTCACAGATTTGTGTGGCTCTCGCACACTGCCAAACTACAGCATAATCAGCGGGAAGTCCACTTTCTCTATCCCACATAATCGCTGTTTCACGCTGATTACTAATGCCGATACCTGCCACATTATCAGGGCTTACTTGTGCCATATTTAGGACATTTTTTATTACTTGTACTGTATTTTGATAAATTTCTTCTCCATCATGTGACACCCAGCCCTGCTCATTTACAATCTGCTTATGAGGTAAATCAGCTCTCATACAGAGTCTTCCTTTATTGTCAAAAAGACTTGCTCATAACTTCTTGTAGAAAGAAAGCACGCTGGTGAAAAACAGTATGTTTTCTCGCCGCAGTGTGCCATTCCTGCAGAGATACTTACCAAGTTTTGCTCTGCAATTCCCACTTCGACAGACTGCTCTGGAAATGTGTCAAAAAAAGGAGACATAGATGCTGAACCTCTAGAATCAGAGCACAGTACAACAATTCTTTTATCATTTTTTGCGTGTGCCATAAGTGTTTCACAGATTATCTGTCTATTTGGTATTTTATTCATAATATCTCCTCCTTCTTTGCATCTAATGCCTTTACAATCAACTTATACTCTTCCTGTGTTGGTACATGGTGATGCCATGCCACTTTATTTTCCATTACTTCTTTGCCACCATAGCCTTTAATTGTATTTGCGATAATGCACGTTGGACGGTCTGTCACTGTTTTTGCCAATTCAAACGCCGCATGAAGCATAGCTATATCATTTCCGTCTGTCTCAATTACATTCCAGCCAAAACTCTCAATCTGCATATGAAGATTTTCATGTGTCATAACTTGCTCAGTCGTCCCTGAAATCTGCAAGCGGTTTCGGTCAACAACCGCACAGAGATTAGAGAGTTTATAATGTCCAGCAGACATAAATCCTTCCCATACAGAACCCTCTGCCAGTTCTCCATCTCCCATAACAGTATAGATACGGTTTGACCTATTTTCCTTCCTGCACGCCAATGCCATGCCGACACACACAGGCAGTCCATGCCCTAAAGAGCCAGAATTCATCTCAATTCCAGGAAGCTCATTGTTAGGATGTCCGATAAATTTAGAGCCAAACTGAGAAAATTCATTAACAACAGTCTCCGTTTCAAAAAATCCTTTCGCTGCAAGTACTGCATAATAACTTTCAACGGAATGTCCCTTGCTCATAACAAAATAGTCACGATTTTTGTCATCTTTATTTTCTGGTTTAATATTCATCTGGTCAAAATACAGTGTGACAAGGATATCCATTACAGAAAAATCCCCACCAATATGACCACTTCCAGCTTTCATAATCATATCAAGAACCACTTTGCGCAGTTCAAGTGATGTAAGTGTCAGTTCTTTTGCATCAAACTCTGTTTTCACTTTTCATCTCTCCATTCTTAAATAAATTTTTTTAATATATTCCATGAATCTTATCAATCACTTTCTGTTCCACATCATCGTAAAGGTCTGGTTTAACACCGATATATTTGCAAGCCTCATATAAAATAGGCACAACGTCCTGATGAATACCAACACAGTGATGAATGTATGGTCCTTCAACTAACTTTGCCTCAAGCCTTGCCCAGTTCTCAACTTCTACCCAGAGATATGTCCCTTTCGTGTAAGGTCCATCAATCCCTTTGGCATTGCCAAGCAAAAGCGAGTACTCTCCATTATCACCGTCAAAACGTGCAAGTGTCAAATCTCCATGCTTTGCCTCAGCTTCAACTGCTCCTGGATGGGAAAAAGCAAGCGGATAACCGATTGTTGGTTTACAGGATAAACAAGAAATCGGCCATGGTCCACAGTGCTGCAGCAGTTCTCCATTGTCATTTAATGGGTGGCGAACTGTCCAATCTGCAAAAAAGCTTCTGTTCTTATCCATTCCAGCTGCTTCCACCATAAGAGCTGTGACTGCACCATGAATATCCGTCTCACAAACTACTGGAAAACCCTCTTCGTTAAGAAGTGAATTTGCCGCACAAGGCATAATTCCTATTTCCGTCTGAAGTGCATTCCAACACTGAATCGCTCCTGCACAACAGCCGTACTTATTTGCTAAATTTTTCACTGCTATTTTAAGTGCTGCTACATTCAATAAAGCTTCCTCGCTAACAGCGATATTAAAGTTTGCTTTGCAATGCGCTATCACCTCATTCACTTTTGCCTTATCAGCTTTTACAATACGCATTTCTTCTGTCAATTCTGGTATTGGAACTGGCGCAAGCTGTATATTAAACCTCTCTAATAATTCACCTTCATTGCACATCGTAGACCAAAAATCATAAGGTCGTGGGCCAAT
>DESG01000138.1:25039-34497 GCA_002361175.1 Lachnoclostridium sp. UBA3320
TCAAATGCTGCGTCCTCTAAGTTGCAGTTTGTCAGGTATGTAAATGGAACTTTAAATCTTCTAAGCACTTTTCCTGTAGCAAACATACCACACTGACTGTCACGTAAGCGAATCCCTTTTTCATCAGGACATTCATCTCTAGGTCCCCATAAAAGCACTGGCACATTTAATCCCTTTGCAAGCCTTGCCACTTCATATTCTGTACCGAAATTTCCATGTACAACAAAAAGACCATCTATATTTTTCTTTTTGAATTTTTCTTCAATTTTGCATCTGTCATTGTCATCATGGAGCAATCCATCTTCTGAAATGTCATTTATATCAACAAAATTTACTCCCATTTTACTCAATTTGTCTCTTGTGTAATTAGCATATTCCACTGCCGCAGGCGCACTGAAAATACTCCTTCTCGTAGGTGCAAAACCAAGTTTAATCACCGCCATTTGTTTATCCTCCATATAAAAAGTTGTTACAAATACTTTATTACAGTAAAAACTTTATTGCAATTCAAAATAAAGTGAAATCAACTTTATTTTTACTTTATTATTGAAAAATTTCGATTTTTAAGATATTATAATATTAGATTTACGAAATCAAAAGGAGGTGCCTAGTATGTCCATCACTGCAAAAAAATTAGCCCAAAAACTGGGCATATCTGCAACTGCTGTCTCTATGGCACTGAATAATAAAGCTGGTGTCAGTACTGAAACACGTGCAAAAATCATTAAAGCAGCGGAAGAATATGGATATGACTTTACAAAAATCAAGAGCAGTCATGAACACAATGGAGCAATTTATATTCTTTTCTACAAAACACACAATGCCATTCTTTCCTATTCCCCTATTTTTAATGAACTGTATGATGGGATAAAAAATGAATGCCAGAAAGAACACTTTACTGTAAAGATGATGCAGTTTTATGAAAAGACAGATATACTTGCTGACTGCTTATCTGACCTGCGCATTTCCGACTGCACAGGTATAATCCTTATCGGAACAGAGATTCGTCAGGAGGTATGTCGTCAATTCCTTTCGCTTGGATATCCAGTAGTTCTTTTAGATACATATTTTGACTCACTTGACTGCACTAGTGTTCTTATCAATAATTCCCAAGGGGCTTATCTTGCAACAGACTATTTAATTAGTGCTACCAGACACCAGCCTGGCTATCTACAGTCAAGCTACTTAATTCCAAACTTTGTACAAAGACAGGAGGGATATTTTCGGGCAGTAAAAGAAAATGGAATGTCTCCATTTCGTTCTATTATTCATAAACTATCACCGTCCATTGAAGCTGCTATGGCAGATATGCTTGAAATTATTGATAGACACGACACACTTGCAGAATGCTATTTTGCAGACAACGACATGATTGCCATTGGTGCAATGAAAGCTCTTTTGCTCCGTGGTTACAAAATTCCAGAAGATATCTCAATTATTGGATTTGACAATATATCAGAAAGCAGAATTATTGAACCATCACTTACAACAATGGACGTACCACGCCACTACATCGGTACAATAGCTGCAAAGCTTTTAATCGAACAGATTGATTCAAAAGTTGTCCACACATCAAAAGTTGAGGTTTCAACCAAAATGGTTAAGCGGTTTTCAGTACTTACTTCTTACACATCGCCCATTTAAATTAAAAAAAAGGAAAAATAAAACTCTTGCGCTACTTTTTTTAATATGCTATAATCCAATTATGTTTATGAAAAAGGAGGATTTTGCATGAAGAATATTAAAAAAATCAAAGTATTACTAGTAACAGTATGTTCTATATTTGCAGCCACTGCTTTTTCAGGAGCTGCACAGGCAAACAAAATAACTAGTATAAGCCAAGCTAGAAACAAGGCATTAAAAGAAGTTAAAAATGCAGTTGTATTAGAAGTAGACAAGGACCATGATAACGGAGTACTTGTGTACGATATAGATTTGTTAAAGGATAAAAAAAAGTATAATATAATTTATCGTGCATCTGATGGCAAAAAAATAGAATATGGCTGGGAATTACAGAACTATTATGCTAAGAATAACAATATTATTTCAAGAAGCCGCTGTCAAAAACTTGCATTAAACAAAGTAAAAAATGCAGAAGTTATCAGCATTGTTGATAAGACAGATGACGGAATGAGAGTTTATAAGGTAAGGCTTAGAAAAGGAGATAAAAAATATACTCTTGAATACCATGCGTCAACAGGAAAGCTTATGGAATATGAATGGGAAATTGTAGCACAGCCTGTTACTAACACCAATAATGGAAATACAGATAATGGCTATATTGGAGAAAATAAGGCAAAAAATATTGCACTTGACAGAGTACCAGGAGCCCAAGTTGTAAAGATTGAGTTTGATACAGATGATGGAAAAGAAGTATACGAGATTGAACTTATTGATTCTTCTTTTGAATATGAAATTAAGATTGATGCCACAACAGGGCAGATAATTGAATTTGACAAAGATGATTTGGATTATGAAATTTAAGGATGATTTAGATTAATTGTTATATTACTCCCGAAGCAGACAGTGTAAAAATAATAGCACTATTGCTTTGGGAGTATTTTTAATGGAAATGAGGCTAAATGTGAAAAATTTACTTATATATATTAAAGAATATACAAAGGAATGTATACTAGGTCCTTCTTTTAAGCTCTTAGAAGCGTGTTTTGACCTTATAGTGCCGCTTGTAATGGCAGCTATTATTGACAATGGCATTGCAATGGGTGATAGAGGATATATATTTAAATATGGTGGTGTTCTTGTACTGCTTGCACTTGTGGGGCTTATATGCTCTATAACAGCGCAGTATTTTGCAGCAAAAGCTGCTACTGGCTTTGCGGCGAATTTAAGAGTAGCGTTATTTAAACATATAGAATCCCTTTCATTTACAGAGATGGATGAAATCGGCACTTCTACAATGATAACACGCATGACAAGTGATATAAACCAGTTACAATCAGGTGTAAATATGGCATTAAGACTTTTTTTACGTTCTCCATTTATAGTTTTTGGAGCAGCGATAATGGCATTTACTATTGATTTAAAATCGGCTCTTATTTTTGTAGTAGTAATTCCACTGTTAGCTGTTGTTATATTCGGAATAATGCTTATAAGTATGCCTTTGTATAAAAAAGTACAATCAGGTCTTGACAATGTACTTGGTATAACTAGACAAAATCTTACAGGTGTACGTGTAATACGTGCATTTAATAAAGAACAGGCAGAACTTGAGAATTTTTCTAATGGCAATGAAAAGCTTACACAGATGCAGCTTTTTGTTGGAAAAATCTCAGCTCTGACTAATCCAGTTACCTATGTAATGATTAATATAGCTCTTATAGTACTTTTATGGGTTGGTGGAATACAGATAAATACAGGTAAACTTACGCAGGGTGAAGTTGTTGCAATGGTCAATTATATGTCCCAGATACTTGTAGAACTTATAAAGCTTGCCAATACAATAGTTCTTTCCACAAAAGCAGTAGCATGTGGAGGAAGGGTACAAAGCATACTTGAAATAACTTCTTCTATGAAAGATGGAGATTACACAGAAACAACAACTGGCAGTGTAAATAGCGGTACAGAAGTAAGGTTTCAACATGTAGGTATGTCTTATAAAGGAGCTGGTGCAAATTCTGTTTCAGATATAGACTTTACTGCAAAGGCAGGAAGTGTAACAGGAGTAATCGGTGGCACAGGCTCAGGCAAATCTACACTTGTCAACCTTATACCAAGGTTTTATGATGTATCAGAAGGCTGTGTTATGGTTGGCGGCAAAGATGTGAGGTCATATGAACTAGACACTTTAAGGCAGAAGATAGGAATAGTTTTACAAAAAGCTGTGCTTTTTCATGGAACTATAAGAGAAAATATACTATGGGGCAACCCTGACGCATCAGATGAAGATGTAATAGAAGCCTTAAAAGCGGCACAGGCATGGGAAATTGTAACAGGTAAGGATAATGGGCTTGACTATGTGATACAACAGGGTGGGCGCAACCTTTCAGGCGGTCAGAAACAGAGATTTACTATAGCTAGAGCACTTGTGCGCAAGCCATCTATACTTATACTTGATGACAGTGCGTCAGCACTTGACTTTGCAACTGATGCAAAATTAAGAAAATCACTACAGGAGCTTCCATACAAACCAACAATATTTATAGTGTCACAAAGGACTTCATCAATACAACACGCTGATAATATACTTGTACTAGATGATGGTGAACTGGCAGGACAGGGAACACATGAAGAACTTGTAAAGAATTGTGAAGTTTACAGAGAGATTTATCAATCACAGATATAACTGACAATATAAGAAATATATGGAGATTAAAGATGAAGAAAGAAAAAAATAATGACACTGTAAAAACAGTTTTAAAATATATTAAAAAATACAGAATTTCTATTGCCTTATCGCTTTTTTTTGCAGTGGTAACAGTTGTGCTTACTCTGTATCTGCCTATTCTTACAGGTGATGCAGTTGATTTTATGATTGAAAAAGGACGTGTAGATTTTGACAGTCTTGCTGCACTTATAGTTAAAATGGCTGTTATAATATGCCTTACCGGAATCACACAGTGGGTTATGAATATATGCAATAACAAGATAACATACAATGTAGTAAGAGATATAAGACAAGATGCGTTTAAAAAGTTAGAAATACTGCCACTTAAATATCTTGATGCACATGCTCCTGGTGATATCGTAAGCCGTATTATTGCAGATGCGGACCAGTTTGCAGATGGTCTTTTAATGGGATTTACACAGGCTTTTACTGGAATACTGACAATCGCAGGAACACTGATTTTTATGTTAAGCATAAATGTCTGGATAACAATAGTTGTTGTTATTGTAACACCACTTTCATTTTTTGTAGCGGGATTTATTTCCAAAAGAACCTATAAAATGTTTCAGCTCCAGTCAAAAGCAAGGGGAGAACAGACTTCCCTTATTGATGAAATGATAGGAAATCAGAAAGTTGTACAGGCATATAGTCATGAAGATAAAGCACTAGAAAAGTTTTGTACAATTAATGAAAAGCTTAAAAAATATTCCTTAAATGCAACATTTTATTCATCAATTACTAATCCAGCCACAAGGTTTGTCAATAATCTTGTATATGCAGGAGTTGGTGTTACTGGTGCGCTATTTGCAATAAATGGCTATCTTACAGTAGGCGGTCTTTCATGCTTTCTAAGCTATGCTAACCAGTATACAAAGCCATTTAATGAGATATCAGGTGTTATAACAGAACTGCAAAATGCACTTGCATGTGCTGCACGTGTATTTGAGCTTATAAATGAAGAACCTCAGATTCCAGACCAAGCAGATGCCAAATCTCTTGAAAGTGTAAAAGGTGAGGTGGCATTTAACAATGTATTCTTTTCATATGTTCCTGATAAAAGGCTTATAACAGACTTTAACCTTCACGTAAAATCAGGGCAGCGTGTCGCTATTGTTGGTCCTACAGGCTGTGGCAAAACTACAGTTATTAACTTAATAATGAGGTTTTATGACGTGAATAGCGGAAGCATTAAAATTGATGGAGCAGATATTAGACAGATTACCAGAAAAAGTCTTAGAGATAATATAGGAATGGTACTTCAGGAAACATGGATTAAAGATGGTACGATATTTGATAATATTGTAATTGGCAAACCTAGCGCAACAATGGAAGAAGCAGTTGAGGCAGCAAAAGCATCACATGCCCATAGTTTTATAAAAAGACTTCCAAATGGCTATGACACAGTTGTAAAAGAAGATGGAAGTAATCTTTCGCAAGGGCAAAAACAGCTTCTTTGTATAGCAAGGGTCATGCTTTTAAAGCCTCCAGTGCTTATTCTTGATGAAGCAACTTCTTCAATAGATACACGAACAGAGATAAAAATACAAAATGCATTTGCAAAACTTATGGAAGGAAGGACAAGTTTTATAGTTGCACACCGTCTGTCCACAATACAAAACGCAGATATAATCCTTGTTATGAAAGATGGCAATATTATTGAACAAGGCAATCATGAAAGCCTGTTAAAACAAGGAGGTTTTTATGCAGGGTTATATAACAGCCAGTTCACATAATTTGTATAAATGTATAGCTATAGATACAAAAATGATACAAAAAAGAGTTATGTTTAAATTATTATGAATAAAATATTAGTTGTAGAAGATGAAGAAGCTATTGCAGCTCTTATAAGGATGAATTTAATAAAAGCGGGATATCAATGTGATATAGCTTATGATGGCGCTAGTGGTGCAGACAAAATGTCTGAGAATAATTATGACTTATGTCTATTTGATATAATGCTTCCTGAGATTAACGGTTATGAACTACTTTCATATGCAAAATCTCTAGATATCCCTGTTATTTTTGTCACTGCCAAAGGGGAGACATTAGATAAGGTAAAAGGACTTAAATTAGGAGCAGACGATTATATCACCAAGCCTTTTGAAGTGCTTGAACTTCTTGCAAGAGTGGAAAATGTATTAAGGCGTTTTAATAAAACAGACAAGTTTATTAAAATATCAGGGTTAGATATTGACACAGTAGCAAGAATAGTTAAAAAAGATGGAAAAATATTAAAACTGACATATAAAGAATTTGACCTGTTGCTTCTCTTTGTAAGAAATCCAGGTACTGCACTTTATAGAGAAACTATATATGAGCATGTATGGGACAGCGAATATATGGGCGACAGCAGGACAGTTGACCTACATGTACAGCGTCTGCGCAAAAAAGCGGGACTTGAAAAAAACATTGAATCCGTATACAAAATTGGTTACAGGTTTGTACCAGAGGAAAGTATATGAGGCTGTTCTGGAAATTATTTATTAGTATGCTTTGTTTTGTAACAGTAGCATTTATGATATTTGGCAATATTATTATAAGTATTCCTTTTGAATCCTCTTTAGAAAGAGAAACAAACAGGAGTATAGAAGAAATGCATATTATGGTATATGCACTTGCTGCATCTCTTGACGGGCTTCCAGACGGATATCAGGCTTCTGATACAGCAGTAGTAGAAATTACAAAATCAATAAGTCAAAGCCTTGAAAATAATAATTGTATATTTGTATATAATGAAGATAAAGATATTATATATAACAGCAGCAGTTATAAAAATGGTCTTTTAAATATATGGCAGACGGATAATCACGGAATATGCAGTATAATAGAATACAATGAAAGTCATTATATTGGGTGTTTTTTTGAAGTTAAAAGCAAAATTGGCAATTTTTATGTTGAGATAGATAAAGAAATAAATTTTATATTTGAAGACAGAAATACCTTATATAAAAATTATAGAATTGCGCTTATAGCACTTTTTGTATTTTCTGCAATCTTGTCTTTTTTATTTTCAATTAGCTTTACAAATCCTATAAGAAAACTTGCTGCTGCCACAATGGATTTTGCAAATGGCAATTATAAGAAACGTGTTAAAGTAAGAGGCAATAACGAAATAACAGCACTTATTAAAGATTTTAACAGTATGGCAAAGCAACTTGAAGACAATATACACAAGCTTGAGGAAGATGCAAGACGGCAAGAAGAATTTACAGAAGCATTTTCACATGAATTAAAAACTCCGCTCACATCTATAATAGGCTATGCAGATATGCTGCGTTCAATGAAACTTTCAGAAGAAGATGTTATAATATCAGCTGGATATATATTTAAAGAGGGAAAAAGGCTTGAAAGACTTGCTTATAAAATGATGGAGCTTTCATTTCTCAATAATCAACAGATAGAAATGATGCCAGTATCAGTAGAATTACTTGTAGAAAAGATAGAAAAAAATACAAAATATCTATTAGAAACCAAAGCAGAAAAAATTCAATTTAAAACTGATATAAGACCTGGGACTATATATGGCGATATAGATTTATTAGAATCACTATTTAACAATTTAATTGACAATGCTCGCAAGGCTTGTAAGGAAAATGGCATAATTATTTTAGAGGGTAAAGATACTAATACAGGATATGAATTATGGGTTAAAGACAACGGATGTGGAATACCAAAAAATGAGATAAAGAAAATTACAGAGGCTTTTTATATGATTGATAAATCACGTGCAAGAAAAGAGGGAGGTGCAGGCATTGGGCTTGCATTGTGTATAAAAATAGTACACCTTCATAATGCAGAATTTAAAATAATAAGCCAAGAGGGCGAAGGAACACAAATTTTAACTAGGTTTAGCTTAAAATGAGCAATCTTTCCCCAACTTGAGGAACAATTACAATATCCTTAAAAAGTCCATAAAAATGCATCATAATAATTTTATAAATCAGATTGCAAGTAAATCTTTTTCTTTTTGGCTGGCCTCAATCTTTTCTTTTTCTCTTCTTCCCTCTGCTTCAAGAATTGCAATCTGTCTTTCCATTTCTTCCTCTGACATATTTCTGACTTCTTCAGACATTTCAAAATGATCCTTTAATACATAAACTATATCCATCATATCACCTCCTGAAAACTGATATTATAATTTCTTTTAATTTGCTCCAATGCCATAAATTGTGCACTCTTTTCTGTTTCTGTATTAATATCTCCATTATTCCTAAATTTCTTTATATAAATTTCATATAATTTATCTGGAACTTTCTGGTTAGATATATAATTATAAATTGTTCCATCATGACATATGACAATACATATTGCATAATTATGTTCAAAACACGAATTAAAATCAGCTATACTTGGTGGCATACTATTTGGATGTGTATGCATTGTGATTAAATTCGTTTTTCCATTAATTGCATTAAATATAGATTTTGTGTAATTAACTTCTTCTATTACTTTCTCATTCAAAGCTTTTGCTACAATTTCACCTGTGTCTCCATCAATCCAGTACATATCCTCAAGTAATGTACCACTACGATGAAATAACATTTCCTTTGCCTTTAAATACAGTATACGGTTTATATCATCATTATGTGTAATCTTATCAAATTTCCTTCTGTATTCCCCGCTATTGATGTATGTGCTGTTAATTACAGTAGCCTTGTTTCTTCCATATCGCTGGTATTCTAACATAATTTCTCCTCTCCTTTATCTTACCCTCAATTTTTCCATGTGTCAATCAGAATATTTGAGGTCTGTCATTCAAATATAAAAGAAATATTATAAAATACTGACAATTTTATGAACACATTGACACACAGAAAATTGTATACTACAATATAAATATAAAAAATTGTACGTTAGTGTAGGGGGTTGCAAATGTTAGCAGTAAATTATACAAATTTTCGAGATAACATGAAAATGTATATGGATAAGGTAACAGATGACTATGAAACAATGATTGTTACAAGAAAAGACAGTAAAAATGTAGTTATAATATCCGAAGAATCTTATAACAATCTTATGGAAAATGTTTATGTTATGGGCAACAAAGCGAACTATGACTGGTTGATGAAAGGTAAAACCCAGTTAGAAAATTTTAACTAGGTTTAGCTTAAAA
>DESG01000138.1:34799-35136 GCA_002361175.1 Lachnoclostridium sp. UBA3320
ATTTTAACTAGGTTTAGCTTAAAAGGAGCAATTCGTGAATAAGAAAAAACAAATTCTATGCACAGCAGCAGGAATTTTTTTTATATGCCTGTTATTTATGCTTGCAATGGTTTTCCCAGAATACTACACTTCATATACAGATAAAAAGCTTCTTGAAAGAGTAGAATATGTAGATATAAGTTATAATGCATATGAAGTTGTATATAATTCATTTGCAGAAAAACTCAATGCCATAGGCAAGATGTCCTATCTTGGCAATATTAATTCTGTAAAGATTGATAATAGAGAAATAGTCCTTAATTATAAAAATATAAATACTATAATAAAAAAGGAGTTT
>DESG01000138.1:35292-48236 GCA_002361175.1 Lachnoclostridium sp. UBA3320
ATACTATAATAAAAAAGGAGTTTAAAAAATTATCAAAATATGGATTATTGTACAATGAGAGAATACGACTACGTAAAGGCAAGATAATATTATGTGAAAAATATATAATATATCCATCTGGTGGCAAAGATGATATAAAAGGAGTAACATATATTAAGGTTGTGTATAAGACTAAAAAAGGCAATATGGAGGTTTATATTGATGAAGAGTATCATAAAATATATGCAGTTCAGATGCCTTATGACTTGTATTTAGGCTATGCCTCTAAGATAAAAGACTATGGCATATCAACAAATGAAAGTGTCTTTGGTTATGATGAAATAGACTCGTCATATTTTGAATTTATAAATGGTCTTTTAAAATATTATTATAATAATAAACCAAGTGCAGAAATTAATTATTATACTATTTTAGATGCTTACTATTCAGGTGGGTTAATATGTGATGATGGTATAGTACTTGAAGCTGGCAGAAGAAAGTTTATCACTTCAGAAGGTTTTGAAGTTATGCAGATAGGAATTTACAATTTGATATAAATACTATTGGGATTTCTTTCTGCAAATTTGCCTATTTTGGTACAGCAAAGCAGATGTATAAGCGATATAATTCTTACCATGCATACTTGCCTGACAAAACTAAGCTGTCAATGTCCTCAAACGCATTTTCTATCCGTTCTGTATGATATATCCAATAATTATCATATATTTTTTGCACAATACCACATTCTTCCCATTCTTTAAGGATATCGCCCGTTTTTGCATTTTTATATGCAGCATAACATTCCAATAAATACATAAAAAATTTCATCTCTTCTGTCATATCATTCACCCCATATATAGATTGAATTTTTGGGGTCACCTGTCACTTTTTCGCACTCCCAAATTTCAAATATTGCTCCTGCACCAAAATCAGTCATGCCACAATCTGCATTTTCTAACATTTCATGTGTTTTTGATTTAACAAATGCCTTAAATGCTTCCATATGGTTCAATCTATATTTCTCTGATATTAATAGAACTACTTCATTATTATAATAATCTATCGTTTCAGGTTCTAATCGTTTCACACGAATCTTGCCTCCTTAAACTTTACAAGTGAAATATAATCATGCGAAAACTCTATGTATTTATATTAACAGATACAAAGTATATAAGCAAGAAAAACTTAATTCTAACTTTACACAACATTATACAATTATGATACAAATGTGAAATAAAAAGTATACAACAATATCCTATTATTATCTAAAAGTTTTATTTTTAGATAGGGAGGAATAATTATGTTAAAACAATTATTTAAAAAAGTGTTGCGCTGTATACTTTATGCTGTAGTAATTTTAGGTATATTCTATTATGTTTCTTTCAAAATCCAAAGTACGGAAAGAGTAAACACTAAAGGGCAATATACAATTCAGTTAAGTAATAATAACGAAAAACAAGATAAAAAAGTCTATAAAGATAATACAAGCCTTGATGATAAAAATTATGTTAAAGCCAATTATAATAAGTATATGGAAATTTATAATAATAATAAAGACACTCTTATTCTTGCAAACAGGGACAACCCTTTGCCAACAGACTATAAACCTTCTTTAAGACATATATGCAATGGAAGGCTTGAGGCTTCTAATGAACTTTATAGTAGTTTAGTACAAATGCTTGCAGATGCCAAACTGCAAGGCTATACTTACTGGATATCTTCTGCATATAGAAGTGCCGAAAAACAGCAAAAACTTGTTGATGAGGACGTATATACATGTATGGCAAATGGTATGTCTTATAATGATGCATTAGAAGAAGTGTATAAGGAAACTATGCCAGCAGGATGCAGCGAACACCAAACAGGACTTGCACTTGATATACTTTGTTCAGGTAACTCAGTTATGGACGCTTCGCAAAAAGATGAGCCTGGAAATAAGTGGCTTCGTAAAAACTGCTATAAATATGGATTTATATTGCGTTATCCAGAAGATAAAAGCGGCATTACTGGTATTAATTTTGAACCATGGCATTTTAGATATGTCGGAAAAGAGGCTGCAAAATTTATTATGAAAAGCGGTATTACATTAGAAGAATTTCATATGGCTTTAGAGCAGAATGTTTGAAATAGTAACTAGTAACAAAAAAAGTAAAAAAAAATTTAAATACCCCCTTGCAAAAAATTTGAAAAAAGTGTATATTAGTTAATGCTGTGACATTGATAGCGATGAAGCGTGAGGTTGCTGCTATATGGAAACGTATAGCAGGTTTTTCCGTGGAGCGAATGTCATGTTAGGAAACTGGCGGCAAGTCACTGTACAACGAGGAATTTTATATGGGTGTTTATGTGAGTTTATAGTAGGACACACCCGGATAAGTGTACAGTCACCACTTGTTGCGCTGGATATATCAGGTTTGGCAAAATGCCAGAATAACAACCTGTATAAGTGCGAAAAGGAGGCGGCTTTTTTATGGCAACAAATGTAATGAGAATTACACTGAAAGCGTATGACCACAATCAGGTGGACCATGCAGCAGCAAAAATCATTGATACAGTTAAAAAGACAGGTGCAAAGGTAAGTGGTCCTGTACCTCTTCCTACAAAAAGGGAAGTAGTTACGATACTGCGTGCAGTGCACAAGTACAAGGATTCAAGAGAGCAGTTTGAGCAAAGGACACACAAGAGATTGATCGATGTTATTGCTCCTACACAAAAGACCATAGAGGCTCTTACAAAGATGGAGATGCCATCTGGTGTAGCTGTAGTTCTTAAAATGAAAGAAAAGTAATTTTTTAACTAATTTAAGTAGAAACTCTTAGTGTTTATTATAGATAAACCATCTAGGATGATTTCAACACCATGCAAAGGCAGGATTTGAAATCCGCTGTAGATTAACAGGAGGTGCATTATGAAGAAAGGCATTTTGGCCACGAAAATCGGAATGACACAGATTTTCAATGACAATGGAGTACTGACTCCAGTTACTGTACTTAAAGCAGGTCCATGCTATGTTACACAGGTAAAATCTGTTGACACTGATGGATATAGTGCGGTACAAGTAGGTTTTGTTGATAAAAAAGATAAGATTATCACAAAAGATGCTACAGGAAGAAAAGAAGTAAAAAGAATCCATGGTGTAAATAAGCCATTGCAGGGACATTTTGCAAAAGCAGGTGTTTCTGGCAAGAGATATCTGAAAGAATTTAAGTTTGAGAACGCTGGCGAATATACACTTGGTCAGGAGATTAAGGCTGATATATTTGAAGCGGGAGACAAGATTGACGCAACAGGAACTTCTAAAGGTAAAGGTTTTCAGGGCGCTATTAAAAGACATGGACTTCACAGAGGTCCTATGGGACATGGTTCAAAGTTCCACAGACACGCAGGCTCTAATGGTGCTTGTTCAGACCCAAGCCGTGTATTTAAAGGAAAGAAGATGCCTGGACAGATGGGAAATGTAAAGGTTACAATCCAGAATCTTGAAGTTGTAAGGGTAGATGCAGAGAAAGACTTAATTTTAGTTAAAGGTGCTGTACCTGGACCAAAGAAAGCTTGTGTTGTAATTAAGGAAAGCGTTAAATCTGGCAAATAATTCTTTTGGAAAGGAGGAAAACACAGATGGCTAACGTATCTGTTTATAATATGGAAGGCAGCGAAGTGGACAAGATAGAGCTTAACGATAGCATATTCGCTGTAAATGTAAATGAACATTTAATGCATATGGCTGTGACATTACAGCTTGCAAATAAACGCCAGGGTACACAGAAGGCAAAGACACGCTCAGAAGTGAGGGGCGGCGGCAAAAAACCTTGGAGACAGAAGGGAACTGGTCATGCAAGACAAGGTTCTATAAGAGCTCCACAGTGGAAAGGCGGCGGTGTTGTATTTGCTCCAACACCAAGAAGCTATTCATTTAAGATGAATAAAAAGGAAAAAGCATTTGCGCTTAAATCTGCTCTTACAAGCAGAGTCAATGAAGAAAAATTCCTTGTTATGGATTCACTTAAATTTGACGAGATTAAGACAAAGAAAATGGTAAATGTACTTGATGCATTAAAGGTAAAAAAAGCACTTGTAATCCTTGATGGTGAAGACAATGCCAATGTGGTACTTTCTGCAAGGAATATACAGGGCATAAAGACCGTTGCTTCTAATGCAATCAATGTATACGATATCTTAAAATATGAAACAGTCATCATCACTAAAACGGCTGTATCTAAAATTGAGGAGGTGTACGCATAATGGCAGATTTAAAATATTATGATATTATTTTAAAACCAATTATTACTGAAAAATCAATGAATGCTATGCAGGAAAAGAAGTACACTTTCGCTGTACATGTTGATGCAACAAAGAGTCAAATAAAAGAAGCTGTTGAAAAACTTTTTGAAGATACAAAAGTTGAAAGTGTAAATACAATGAACCTTGAAGGAAAGACAAGACGCCGTGGCAGGACATCTGGCAAGACGGCAAAGTCTAAAAAGGCTATTGTAAAGTTGACAAAAGATAGCAAAGATATTGAGCTTTTTGAAGGGCTTTAATAAAATTATATAATTGCATGGAAAACCTATCATGCAAGTGAAAGGAGAAAATTTCATGGGAATTAAAACATTTAACCCATATACACCTTCCAGAAGACACATGACAGTAGTGGACAGGTCTTATATTACAGCAGACAAGCCAGAAAAGTCTCTTACAGTGTCATTAAAGAAGAACTCCGGTCGTAACAACCAAGGCAAGATTACTGTCAGGCATCATGGCGGAGGCTCAAGAAGAAAATATAGAATTATAGATTTTAAGAGAAATAAAGATGGTATTCCAGCAACAGTAAAGACCATTGAATATGACCCTAACAGAACAGCCAACATTGCACTAATTGCATATGCTGATGGTCAGAAAGCATATATTCTTGCACCAGAAGGACTTAAAACTGGACAAAAGATTATGAATGGAGCTTTGGCTGAAATTGAAATTGGCAACTGTCTTCCACTTGAAAATATTCCTGTTGGTACACAGGTACACAATATTGAATTACAACCTGGCAAAGGCGGACAGCTTGTACGTGCAGCAGGTAATAGCGCACAGCTTATGGCTAAAGAAGGCAAGTATGCAACGTTAAGACTTCCTTCAGGCGAGATGAGAATGGTTCCAATTAAATGTCGTGCTACAGTTGGTATTATAGGCAATGGTGAACACGCACTTGTAAATATTGGTAAAGCAGGACGCAAGCGTCATATGGGTATAAGACCTACAGTTCGTGGTTCTGTTATGAACCCTAACGACCATCCACATGGCGGTGGTGAAGGCAAGACAAGCGTAGGACGTCCAGGACCATGTACTCCTTGGGGCAAACCTGCTCTTGGTCTAAAGACTCGTAAAAAGAATAAACAGTCAAATAAGTATATAGTAAGAAGAAGAGACGGAAAATCTTTAGCTAAATAAGAGAGAGTCGCCAGTGATATAAATATACTGGCAGAATGGAGGATATAATGGCACGTTCATTAAAGAAAGGACCTTTTGCTGACGCAAGCCTTCTTAAAAAAGTAGATGCTCAAGTTGCATCTGGTGATAAGCAGGTTATTAAAACATGGTCACGCCGTTCAACTATTTTCCCGTCATTCGTTGGCTTAACATTTGCAGTACATGACGGAAGAAAACATGTACCTGTATATGTAACAGAGGATATGGTTGGGCATAAGCTTGGTGAGTTCGTTTCAACAAGAACTTACAGAGGCCATGGAAAAGACGAGAAAAAGCGTTAATATCTGCTGACAGTTTTTAATATATTAATGGTACAATAATGTAATGCTATGTGTGGCTGATGCCACCGTAGCTTAGTATTTAATCTTGAAAGGAGGCTTCACCAATGGCAAAGGGGCACAGAACTCAGATAAAAAGAGAGAGAAATGAAAACCAGAGAGATACCAGACCTTCAGCGAAGTTATCTTATGCGAGGGTTTCGGTTCAGAAAGCTTGTTATGTGTTAGATGCCATAAGAGGCAAAGATGTAACTACAGCAACTGGTATACTGACATACAGTCCAAGAAATGCTTCACGTATTATTTTAAAGATATTACAATCTGCGATTGCAAATGCTGAAAATAATAATGGTATGAACCCAAACAATTTATATATAGAAGAGTGTTTCGCAAATAAGGGACCGACAATGAAGAGAATAAGGCCAAGAGCCCAGGGCAGGGCATACCGTATTGAAAAGAGAATGAGCCATATCACGATAATTCTCAATGAGCGTTAATTCTTTATTGGTCTATGAAAGGAGATTAAAATGGGACAGAAAGTTAATCCTCATGGTTTAAGAGTCGGTGTTATAAGCGACTGGGATTCCAACTGGTATGCAGAGGAAAACTTTGCAGATTTTCTTGTAGAAGATTATAAAATAAGAGAATTTGTAAAGAAGAAATTATATAGTGCTGGTATTTCAAAAATAGAGATTGAAAGACCTGCTGATAAGGTAAGAGTTATAATTCATACAGAAAAACCTGGTTTTGTAATTGGCAAGGGTGGTTCTGAAATTGAGAATTTAAAAAGAGAGCTTCTTAAAGTAATAGGAAGAAAAGTAGCACTTGATATAAAGATTATGGATATCAAAAATCCTGACAGACATGCACAGCTTGTTGCAGAAAAGATTGCACAGCAGTTAGAGAACCGTATTTCATTCCGTCGTGCAATGAAATCTGCGATGGGTAGGACATTAAAGACAGGTGCAAAGGGTATTAAAGCAAGCTGTTCAGGACGTCTTGGCGGTGCTGATATGGCACGTACAGAGTTTTACAGTGAAGGAACTATTCCTCTTCAGACACTTCGTGCTGATATTGACTATGGTTTTGCAGAAGCTGACACAACTTATGGAAAAGTTGGTGTAAAAGTCTGGATTTATAATGGTGAAGTACTGCCAGCAAAGAAAGATTCCAATAAGGAAGGGAGCGATAAATAATGTTAATGCCAAAGAGAGTAAAACATCGTAAGCAGTTCCGTGGCCGCATGAGAGGAAAAGCGCTCAGAGGAAACAAAATCACGAATGGTGAGTACGGCATTGTGGCATTAGAGCCAGCATGGATTAAATCTAACCAGATTGAAGCAGCTCGTGTTGCTATGACACGTTATATCAAGCGTGGCGGTAAAGTCTGGATTAAAATTTTCCCAGATAAGCCGGTTACAAAAACTCCTGCTGAAACTCGTATGGGTAAAGGTAAAGGTTCCCTTGAGTATTGGGTAGCTGTTGTAAAACCAGGACGTGTAATGTTTGAAATTTCTGGTGTGTCAGAAGAGATAGCCAAAGAAGCACTACGTCTTGCAACACACAAATTGCCAATTAAGTGCAAGATTGTATCTCAGGCAGATTTAGAAGGAGGTGCGGGCAGTGAAGAGTAAACAGTATATGGAAGATTTAAGAAATAAATCTGTGGAAGAATTAAATGCTGATTTAGTAGCTGCAAAAAAGGAACTTTTTAATCTCAGATTCCAAAACGCAACTAACCAGCTAAATAATACAAGCAGGATTAAGGAAGTAAAGAGGAATATCGCAAGAATTAAGACTGTGCTTACAACACAGCAGTAATGCCTGATATAAAGGCAAAGTTGGAAGGAGGACACGTAAGGTGGAGAGAAATCTTAGGAAAACGCGTGTAGGCAAGGTAATCAGTGATAAGATGGATAAGACAATCGTTGTTGCAATCGTTGATAACGTAAAACATCCGCTTTATAATAAAATCATTAAGAGAACTTATAAATTAAAAGCCCACGATGAAGAAAACACCTGCAAAATTGGTGACAGGGTAAGGGTTATGGAGACAAGACCATTGTCAAAGGATAAGAGATGGAGGCTTGTCGAGATAGTTGAAAGAGCTAAATAAGGAGGTTAAACATGGTACAGCAGGAATCAAGACTTAAAGTAGCTGATAATACAGGTGCTAAAGAACTTCTTTGTATCAGAGTTATGGGTGGTTCAACAAGGAGATATGCCGGTGTTGGTGATATTATCGTTGCTTCCGTCAAAGATGCAACGCCAGGCGGTGTTGTAAAAAAAGGTGACGTGGTTAAAGCAGTTGTTGTGCGTACAGTAAAGAGCATACGCCGTCCTGATGGTTCTTATATCAGATTTGACGAGAATGCAGCAGTAATTATCCGTGACGACAAGACGCCAAGAGGAACACGTATATTCGGACCTGTTGCAAGGGAATTAAGAGAAAAACAGTTTATGAAAATAGTTTCATTAGCACCAGAAGTATTATAAGGAGGTGTCATTGTGGCAACAAGTAAAATTAAGAAGGGCGATACAGTAAAAGTTATCACTGGTAAAGATAAAGGCAGAGAAGGCAAAGTAACAGCTGTTAAAGGCGATAAAGTAATCATCGAAGGTATTAACCAGGTTACAAAGCATACAAAACCAAGCCAGTCAAATCCACAAGGCGGTATTGTACAGCAGGCTGCTCCTATAGACATGTCAAATGTTATGTATGTCAGCAAAGGAAAAGTTTCACGCGTGGGATTTAAGTTTGAAAATGGCAAAAAAGTTCGCTATGCAAAAGCAACTGGTGAAGTGATTGATTAATTTCAGAAAGGAGGCTGTTAGCGTTGACTCGTTTAAGAGAAATGTATCAAAATGAAATCGTTGATAGTATGGTCAAAAAATTTGGCTATAAAAACGTTATGCAGGTGCCAAAGCTTGAGAAGATAGTTATTAATATGGGTATTGGCGAAGCAAAAGAAAACTCAAAGGTGCTCGATGCCGCTATGGCTGAGCTTGCTATTATTTCAGGACAAAAACCTGTTACAACAAAGGCTAAAAATTCAATCGCAAACTTTAAAATCAGGGAAGGTATGCCAATTGGATGTAAAGTTACATTAAGAGGCGCAAGAATGTATGAATTTCTTGACCGTCTTGTCAATCTGGCACTGCCACGTGTACGTGACTTCCGTGGTGTCAATCCAAATGCATTTGATGGCAGGGGCAATTATGCACTTGGTATCAAAGAACAGCTCATTTTCCCTGAGATAGAATATGATAAGGTGGATAAAGTCAGAGGCATGGATGTTATAATAGTTACTACGGCTGTAACTGATGAAGAAGCTCGTGAATTATTGGCACAGTTTGGTATGCCATTCAGAAAATAAGGAGGGAAATTTCATGGCTAAGACTTCTATGAAAGTTAAGCAGCAGCGTAAAGCTAAATTCTCTACAAGAGAATACAGCCGCTGCAGGATTTGTGGCAGACCACATGCTTATTTGAGAAAATACGGAATTTGCAGAATCTGCTTCCGTGAGTTAGCTTATAAAGGGCAGATTCCAGGCGTGAAAAAAGCAAGCTGGTAAGGAGGTAAAACTAAGATGATGACGAGCGATCCTATTGCAGATATGCTTACAAGAATCCGTAATGCAAATACTGCAAAGCATGATACAGTAGATGTACCTGCTTCAAAGATGAAGGTTTCTATCGCAGAAATCCTCTTAAAGGAAGGTTACATTAAAAAGTTTGATATGATTAATGTTGGCGGTATCAATATGATTCATATTACATTAAAATATGGTATAGATAAGAATGACAAGATTATTACTGGTTTAAAGAGAATTTCAAAACCAGGTCTGCGTATATATGCTGGCAAAGATGAGCTTCCTAAAGTTCTTGGAGGACTTGGCATTGCTATTATTTCTACAAATAAGGGCGTTATGACAGACAAGGAAGCAAGAAAAGAAAATGTCGGCGGCGAAGTTCTTGCATTTATCTGGTAGTTAAGAATTAACCGCATTAATATAAACCGAAGAATATGGAGGTGTACGGCATGTCACGTATCGGAAAAATGCCTATCGCTATACCAGCAGGCGTAACTGTTGATATTGCAGAAAATAATAAAGTGACTGTAAAGGGTCCAAAGGGTACCCTTGAAAGAATATTACCAGCAGAGATGGAAATTAAACAAGAAGGTGAAGAAATTCTCGTTTCAAGACCAAACGATCTGAAAAAAATGAAATCACTGCATGGCTTGACAAGAACCCTAATTTACAACATGGTTGTAGGCGTAACAGAAGGGTATTCCAAAGTACTTGAAGTAAATGGTGTTGGTTACAGAGCACAGAAGCAGGGCAGCAAATTAGTGCTTTCCCTAGGGTATTCACATCCTGTAGAGATGGAAGACCCAGAAGGTCTTGAAATAGTTGTTGAAGGGCAGAATAAGATTATTGTAAAAGGAATTGATAAAGAAAAAGTCGGACAGTACGCTGCCGAAATCAGGGAAAAGAGAGCTCCAGAGCCATATAAGGGCAAGGGTATCAAATACGCTGATGAGGTTATCAGACGTAAAGTTGGTAAGACAGGTAAAAAATAAGTAAAGGAGTGAAATACTATGATTAAGAAGCAGTCAAGAAGTGAAGTCCGTGTGAAAAAACACTTAAAGATTCGTAAACGTTTTTCAGGAACAGCTGAGAGACCACGCCTGGCTGTATTTAGAAGCAACAATCATATGTACGCCCAGATTATAGATGATACTGCTGGTCATACTCTAGTTTCTGCTTCAACTCTTCAAAAAGATGTTAAAGAGGGATTAGAGAAGACAAATAATGTTGAGGCAGCTGCAAAACTTGGTGGTGTAATTGCCAAAAGAGCACTGGATAAAGGCATTAAAACTGTTGTCTATGACAGAGGCGGATTTATATACCAGGGCAAAGTTAAAGCTTTAGCTGAAGCAGCTAGAGAAGCAGGCTTAGAATTCTAATAGCAGATTTAGGAGGAAAACTCATGAAACGTACAATTATTGACGCCAGCCAGTTAGAGCTGGAAGATAATGTAGTAACGATTAAGCGTGTAACTAAAGTAGTTAAAGGTGGACGCAATATGAGATTTACTGCATTAGTAGTAGTTGGCGATAAGAACGGACATGTTGGTGTTGGCCTTGGTAAAGCTACTGAGATACCAGAAGCAATCCGCAAGGGCAAGGAAGACGCAACAAAGAAATTAGTTGAAGTTCCTATCGACGAAAACGGCAGTGTACCACATGACTTTATCGGTAAATTTGGCAGCGCTTCCGTACTGATTAAGAAAGCTCCAGAAGGTACAGGTATAATTGCTGGCGGTCCAGCTCGTGCTGTACTTGAGCTTGCAGGTTATAAAAACATCCGTACAAAGTCTCTTGGCTCTAATAACAAGCAGAATGTTGTACTTGCTGCAATTAATGGTCTTGAAAACTTGAAGAAACCTGAAGATGTAGCCAGAGCACGTGGAATATCTCTTGAAGAGCTTTTAGGATAATTGGAGGTTAATTATGGCAGAAAAATTAAAGGTTACATTAGTAAAATCTACAATCGGTGCCATTCCAAAACAGCGTGCAACTGTTGAGGCTTTAGGTTTAAGAAAGCTTCACAAAACAGTTGAACTGCCTGATAATGATGCCGTAAGAGGTATGATATGGCACGTAAGGCATCTTGTAAAGGTTGAAGAAATATAATAACAGTTCTTCTGGCAAGCTACGCTTGCCATTAGTGTTATTATTTAGAAAATAAGCGAGGGCATAGACCTGTGCCCGTATAGTGACAAATGGAGGTAAAATAATGAATTTATCAACTTTAAAACCAGCAAAAGGTTCTAAACAGAGCAATAATTTCAGAAGAGGCCGTGGACATGGTTCAGGCAATGGAAAGACAGCAGGTAAAGGACATAAAGGTCAGAAAGCACGTTCAGGTGCTCCACGTCCAGGCTTTGAAGGTGGTCAGATGCCACTTTATAGGCGTATTCCTAAGAGAGGTTTTACAAATAGAAATTCTAAAGAAATTGTTGCAATCAATGTTGACAGATTAGAAAAATTTAATGATGGAGATGTAGTTACTGTAGAAGCATTACTCGAAAAAGGTATAATTAGTAATCCAAAAGATGGGGTTAAGGTACTCGGAAATGGGGAATTGACTAAGAAGCTGACAGTTCAGGTAAATGCATTCAGTAAGAGTGCTGTCCAGAAAATTGAAGCTCTTGGTGGAAAAGCTGAGGTGATTTAAGGATGTTTCAGACAGTCCAGAACGCATTTAAAATCAAAGAGCTGAGGAATAAAATTCTATATACTTTAGCAGCTTTGGTTATTGTACGTATAGGATGTCAGCTGCCAGTGCCAGGTGTTGATGCCTCATATATTTCAGAATGGTTTAACAGTCAAAATTCACTGGACTTTTTCAACCAGCTGACAGGTGGCTCTTTTTCATCAATGTCTATTTTTGCATTGAATATTACTCCCTATATTACATCATCTATTATTATACAACTTCTTACTATTGCTATTCCAAGGCTTGAAGAACTTCATAAAGATGGTGAAGAGGGAAGGAAAAAGCTTGCAGAATACACAAGATATCTTACTATTGCGCTTTCAGTAATGGAAAGTGCTGCAATGGCAGTAGGATTTGGCAGAAGCGGCTACCTGACAGAAGGAGTGTCATTTACATCTGTATCAGTTATAGTTGTTTCACTGACGGCTGGTTCAGCATATCTTATGTGGCTGGGCGAGCAAATTACAGAAAGAGGAGTGGGAAATGGAATCTCTATAATACTTCTCTATAATATTGTGTCAAGAATACCAGAAGACATGGCTAACCTCTATGAGAAATTTGTATCAGGTGCTAACACTGTGACAAATGGACTTTTAGGTGCAGTAGTTATAGTTGTTGTTTTAATAGGAATGGTTGTATTTATTGTAGTTCTTTCCGATGGTGAAAGAAGGATAAGTGTACAGTATTCTAAAAAGACACAAGGCAGAAAACTTGTAGGCGGACAGTCTTCACATATTCCGCTTAAAGTAAATACGGCAGGTGTTATTCCTGTAATTTTTGCAGGTTCACTTTTTTCAATGCCAATCGTTATTGCAAATTTTGCAGGCGTGCAGCCAGCATCAGGTGATGGTGCTTCACTGGGACAGAAAATATTAAAAATTCTCAATCAAAATGCATGGTGCAACTTTGAGAGCTTTGG
>DESG01000057.1:0-484 GCA_002361175.1 Lachnoclostridium sp. UBA3320
GGCTGATGGGATATGATTATGGCTCATACCGCAGACAAATAGACAAAGGAAACAGGAGATTTCCAGTAATAACTATTGTACTGAACTTTTCAGACAGACGCTGGTGTAAACCGTTATGTTTGAAAGATATTTTGGAAATACCAGAAGGAATGGACAAATATGTGCAGGATTATAAAATCAATGTATTTAATATTGCATATCTGTCTGATGAAACTATTGACAGATTCAAAAGTACATTTAAGCATGTTGCTCATTTTTTTAAAAACAAACGTCTAAAAGACGATTACAAACCTCTCAACGAAGAAATAAAACATCTAGGGGCTTTTTTGGATTTTTTAAAAATTTTTACAGGTGACAAGAAATATGCAGAAGTAAAAAGTGAGCTTTTGGAAAAGCAGAAGAAAGGACAGGTGGTTACTATGTGTACAGTTGTTGAAAGGTTTACAAATGAGGGTATACAGCAAGGTATACAACAGGGAATACA
>DESG01000057.1:847-29378 GCA_002361175.1 Lachnoclostridium sp. UBA3320
AGACCGTAAAAATCAATGTCATTAATAGTCATCAAGTTAAGAAAGCAATATAAGACCCCATATCAATTATATGATATAGAGGTCTTTTTTAATCTTATTTACATCTAATGCTTAACTTAATGATATTGACTTCACTAGTGGGATATAAGCGACATAACCCCTCAACTTTTATTGTAAATATAATATAATCACAAATATGAAACAAAAACTCTTTCTTTGTATAAAAATATTGACAGGTAAGATGAACTATGTTATAATAAAATTATTCTTAGCAGAAAAGGAGAATAGAAAACTTTGGGAACTGTAGATACTATCACTAAAGAATACATAAAGAATCCTGTAATTTTTGCAGATATATTTAATAAGTTTTTATATCAAGGAAAACAAGTAATAAAGCCAGAAAACCTTAGAGAGCTTGATATCACAGAAATTGTGTTGCCATATGGTGAAAGTGGGGCAGCTGTACCAGAACAAAAATACAGAGATGTGCTAAAACTTGCAATGACCGATGGAAAAGTAGCATATTGCATATTGGGTGGTGAAAATCAAAATAATATACATTATGCAATGCCAGTAAAAAATATGGTGTATGATGCAATGCAGTTAGCTAATCAAGTTACAAAGGCAACACAGTCTCACAGGCAAAAAAATAAAAATGATAGAGAAGAAGCAAGTTATAAAGCGTCTTCAGACGAGTACCTGAGTGGTTTTTATAAAACCGATAAACTGCTTCCTGTTGTTACACTTACTATATACTGGGGACCTGAAAAGTGGGATGGACCACTTACTTTAAAAGAAATGTATAAAGATGTAGACGATACCATTATGCAATATGTACCAGATTATAAAGTCAACTTGATTGCACCAGAGCAGATGTCAGTGGAAGAAATAAAGGAATTTACCACTAGCTTGAAAGAAATTATGTTATATATTAAATATTCAAAAGATAAAACTAAACTTAGAGAAGTCGTACAAACAAATCCAGAATTTAAAAATCTGGACAGGCAAGCAGCGGAAGTTATCAATATAACAACGAACTCAAAATTTGAATATCCAGAGGGAAAGGAGAAGATGGATATGTGTGTTGCTATTGAAGAAATGAGAAAGGAAAGTAAGATGGAGGGCAGACTTGAGGGTAAACTTGAGGGTGCTGTTACAACTTATAAAGAGGTTGGGTTTTCATTTGATGAAACAGTACAGCGTATTGCCAACAATTATGGACTTTCCTTACATGAAGCGGAGGAAAAAGTAGAAGAATACTGGCAATAAAAAAATTGTAATGTTGATACCATATCTAAATTAACAGGAATTTCATTAGAAACAGTCAAAATGTGAATTACCACAGACCGTAAAAATCAATGTCATTAATAGTCATCAAGTTAAGAAAGCAATATAAGACCCTATATCAATTATATGATATAGAGGTCTTTTTGTTCCTTGCCTAGGGCTTCTTTTGCTAATTTATCTGCAAGTTCATTATAGTAATTTCCAGAATGCCCTTTTACTTTTACAAATTGAACATATACTTTAGTACATACTTTTTTATAAAAATTTGCATATGCAATCGTTCCTGTCTTTTTTGCCTTCCAATCACCATTACACCATTTCGCAATTCCCTCATAATCATGATATATTGTGACGCTTGATATATTGTTATCTAAACAATATTGCATTGCAACTTCTGCTGCCTTAATTTCACCAGCAACATTATTCATTTTTGCTAAACTATTATCAATAATTTTCTTTGAGAAGTGCATTTCTTGTCCATTATAGAAAAGAACCACACCATATGAGAATGCATATGTTGTCGGATCATAACTTCCATCAACATATGCAACAGCCTGTGTCTTTTCATTAGCTTCCTGCTTTCCACTGTTTCCATTAACAAAAGCCATTGCATCTTCTTTAGTTGAGAACCCTTTATATACAGCACCAGAAAATCCATTTATTTGATTCTGACATTCTGCCCATGTTTCATATACACCTGGTGTTTTCCCTATTTTAACTGCATAAAACTTTTTTGCCATTTTTATTTTATCTCCTAAATAAAAGCCATCCCCTTATAAACACATGGGATGGCTTTTCACTAATCTGTTGTATAAGGCATTATAGCAACATGGCGTGCACGCTTGATAGCAACTGTTAGTGCTCTCTGGTGCTTTGCACAGTTTCCTGTAATTCTTCTAGGAAGAATTTTGCCTCTTTCTGATACGTATCTCTTTAATTTATTAACATCTTTATAATCAATTACATCATGTTCTTTATCTGCACAAAAAGCGCATATCTTTTTTCTTCTGCGAGTAGGTCTTCTTCTAGCGCCTTCTTTATCGCCTTTATTGTAAGCCATTTTTAAAACCTGCTACTAAATAGCTTTTCCTTTCCTAGATTTTTTGCCCTTAGCTTTTATTTCTATAACGTTTTACTTAAATGGCAGTTCTTCCTCGATAGCATCTGGAATATTCATAAAACCGTCACCTGCTGCCTGTACTGGCTCTGGTCTTGACGGTGCTGCTGCTTGCTGGTACCCTCCACTGCTGCCCGCTGCTGCGGATGCTGCCTTGCTTTCAACAAATTCCTGTTCTTCTACAACAACATCTGTTGTATAAACTTTCTGTCCATCTCTATTAGTGTAACTGCCTGTCTGTATACGTCCTGAAACACCAATCTTTATCCCTTGATGAAGATAGTTTTCAGCAAATTCTGCACCTTTACCAAATACAACACAATTTATAAAATCTGCTGTCTGGTCATCACCTTGTCGCTTAAATCTGCGATCTACTGCAAGTGTATATCTTGCTACTGCTGTCTGGCTCTCCCCTGAAGAATAACGTATATCAGGGTCACGTGTCAAACGTCCAACTAAAATAACCTTATTCATAAAGGAAACCTTCCTTTCCTATGCTTCCTGTCTGACGCATAAATACCTGAGAACATTATCCATAATGCGTACAACCTGCTCCACTTTACCTGGAACATCAGATTCACCATCAAACTGGATAAAATAGTAAAAGCCCTCTTTCATATGTTGAATTTCATAAGCAAGCTTTTTCTTGCCCCATTCTTCAACATTAGTAATACTGCCACCAGCTTTTGTTACATAATCTTTCGCCTTTTCAACAGTTGCTGCTCTTACTTCGTCCTCAATTTTAGCATCGACAACTAATGCTAACTCATATTTGTTCATAGCTGTCTTTATCCTCCTTCTGGTCTCCGGCTTTTCCTATGACTTTAGCTTTCTGTGATACTTTGAAAACCAATGTGTTTAATCACAACATGTCCTAGCAAGGAAAAACAAGGAAATTAACGTATCACAATCAAACACTATACCATATTTTTATATACAATGCAAGAAGAAAATCAAAAATTCTAACAAAAACAATCTAAAACTTATTCTTTTTACTTGAGAAAATTCCAGCAAAAGGGTATAATATTAAAAAACAATCAAATATTATGATGCTAGGAGTGAAATTAGGTAGCATCTTAATTTATTAAGAAATGAGGTTAAATATGAATAAAGTTATAACTATAGGCAGACAGTATGGAAGCGGCGGGAGAGAAATAGGACAAAAAATTGCACAGCGATATGGAATTCCTTTTTATGACAATGAATTAATAACAAGAGCAGCAAAGGAGAGTGGTTTTGCTGAAGAAACATTTGCAAGAGCTGAAGATAAAGCAAGCAACAGCTTATTATATTCTCTTGCGATGGGAATTAATTCATATGGAAGCCAAGATTTTGGCTTTAACGGATTGTCACTTGATGACAAAGTTTTTTTAGCACAGTCTGATGTAATAAGAAAAGTTGCAGATGAAGGTCCTTGTGTAATTGTAGGAAGATGTGCGGATTATGTATTAAAGGAATATGATAACATAGTTAATATTTTCGTACAGGCAGCTTTAAGTTTTAGGATTAACAGGGCAATAAATGAATATAATGATGATAAAAAATTTGCAGCAGATATCATTTTAAAAAATGACAAGCGCAGGTCCAATTATTATAACTACCACGTTGGAGAAAAATGGACAAATCTTATGAATTATGACTTAGTTATAAGAAGTGATTTAATGGGTATTGAAAATGCGGTAAAAGCTATTTGTATATATATTGGCGACTAATTATTGGTTTTTCTTGCATAGGGAGGTGAAAATAGAGAGGGGGTGGCGGCTATGAACAATAGTCTTGAAACAATTAAGAATATAATAATAAATAATGGCAATATTGTTGTCTTAGGTGGAATTGAAGTAATGCTTGAAGCAGGGCTTAATGGTGTAAGAGCTGAACATATAGCATATGATATAGAACAAAAGTATGGATATCCTAATGATGATATTGTATCTTCTTTGTTCTTTTCAAGACGTGTTGATATCTTTTATAAGTATTATAAAGAGATTATACTTAACAAAAACGATATACAACCAACTAATGTACATTATGGAGTTGCAAAGTTAGAGCACTATGGAAAACTTGATACTGTTATAACACGTATGGTATATGGTCTTTATCAGAAAGCTGGTTGTAACAAAGTAATAGAGCTGCATGGCTCAGTTGAGGGAAACCGCTGTCCTGCGTGTGGAAAAATCTTTGGCTCAAACTACATAAGAAATGCAAAAGGTATACCAGAATGTGATGTGTGCAATGTACCATTAAGACCAGGCTTTTCGCTTCTGGGTGAAATGATAGACAATGGTAAAATTACTCAGGCAAGTTTTGCCGTTGAAAGAGCCAATGTATTACTTATTCTCGGTGCGCCAATTAATTCTACACTGTGCAAATATATGGTAAAGTATTATAAAGGCGACAAGATGATATTGCTTAATAAAGATGAATCGCCTGGAGATTATACTGCTAATTACAGAGCATATGGCAATGTTGGAGACATGTTTAGCTATATAATGGATTTTTAATATACTGTTCTGTTACTATTCACTCCCAGCTGCCAAGGATATTTTCTTGACAGATATGCAGGAAAAACCTATAATAAATACTTGAAATATCCTAAAATACATAGTGGAGGTATAAAATATGAGACAAAAAGTTATGGCAGTTTTTATGGCTACAGCTTTGATTGTTGGATCTGTCAGAACAGCACCTATTAAATATGCAAATGCTGCTTCTGTAACAGTTGATTCTGTAGCCCTCGGTTATGCACATAGTGCATTAATTGCTAAAAATGGCGATTTATACTGCTGGGGTAATAATGACAGCGGTCAAGTTGGCAATGGTTCAGATGAGCAGCAGGATAAACCTGTTAAAGTTCTTTCTAATGTGGTATCAGCCGCTTTGGGTGAAGCACATAGTGCAGCAATTACTAAAAATGGGGATTTATATTGCTGGGGTGCTAATGACAGTGGTCAGCTTGGCGATGGTTCAGGTGAGGATAAGGATAAGCCTGTTAAAGTTCTTTCTAATATAGCATCAGTAGCTTTAGGCTATACACATAGCGCAGCAATTACTAAAAATGGTCAGCTTTATTGTTGGGGCAACAATTCTAATGGACAAATTGGTGATGGTTCAGAAGAAGACCGTCAAAAACCAGTTAAAATTATGGACAATGTAGCAGTAGTAGCTTTGGGCTATGCACATAGTGCAGCAGTTACTAAAAACGGTGATGTGTACTGTTGGGGTGCTAATGATAACGGACAGATTGGAAATGCTCCTGCCAATGTATCAGAAGATGATGAAGATACAGAGTATCAAGAAGATCAGAATAGACCTGTTAAAATTTCGTTAAGTAATGTAAAATCTGTATCTTTAGGCGAAATGCACAGTGCAGCGGTTACTAAAAATGGTGACGTGTACTGTTGGGGTGCTAATGATAGTGGTCAGCTTGGCGATGGTTCAGACGAGCAGCGAGACAGGCCTGTTAAAATTTCACTAGGCAATGTAGCATCAATATCCTTAGGTGGTACACATAGCACAGCAGTTACTAAAAATAACGAACTCTACTGTTGGGGAGGCAATGACTTAGGTCAATTAGGCGATGGAACAGGAGAACAGCACGAAAGACCTGTTAGAGTACTTTCTAGTATATCTGTGGCTGCGGCTGGCAACTCACATAGTGCAGCAGTTACCAAAAGTGGTGGTTTATACTGTTGGGGTGCTAATGAAAGCGGTCAGCTTGGTGATGCGTCAGGTAATGATAACGACAATCCTGTTAGGATAACAGTAAACAGTTCATCAAATAATAAGGCTTCAGGTACAGCTACAGTAAACAGAGGTGATAAGACAACTGTTAAAAAATTAAAATATGAAGTAATTAAGATGAATGCAGATGGCACAGGCGAGGTTACTTTAAAAGGAACTACAGAAAAGAAAACTAGTAAAAGTTTTAAATCTCTTACAGTTGATAAAAATATAAAAATAATTGGAAAATCATTTAAGATAACTGCTATAAGTAGTAATGCTTTTAGTGGATATAAGAATTTAAAGTCAGTTACTATTGGAAAAAATGTAACTAGCATTGGTAAAAAAACATTTAATAATTGCAAAAATCTTAATAAGATTACAGTAAAATCAACAAAATTGAAATCTTTAGGCAGCAAATCAATTAATGGAATTGATAACAAAGCTGTTATAAAAGTTCCAAAAAGTTCATTAAAGAGTTATAAAAAGTTGTTTAAATCAAAAACTGGATTTAAAAAGACTATGAAAATAAGCAAATAATCCAGATGGGATTCTTGCACACATCATGGATATGTCAGCGTTAGGAGGAATGAGATGAAGGAATTAAACAAAGAAGAATTTAAAAAAGAAATTGAAGATTATTTAAAAGTGCTTTTTCGCAAGTCAATAGAAGAAGCTGATGACCAGCAAAAATTTCAGGCTGTTTCATATGCAGTAAAAGATTTTATTGTTGACCAGTGGATGGCAACACATAAAACATATGAGGAACAAGATGTAAAAACTGTGTATTATCTATCAATGGAATTTCTTACAGGCAGAGCTCTTGGCAATATTATTATTAACTTAAAGGGCAATCAAGTAATACGTGAAGCAATAGAAGAAATGGGAATGAACCTTGATGTAATTGAAGATCAAGAACCAGATGCTGCACTTGGTAATGGCGGTCTTGGACGTCTTGCAGCCTGTTTTCTTGATTCACTTTCAACACTTGGATATCCTGCATATGGATGTGGAATACGTTACAAATATGGTATGTTCAAACAGGCTATTGAAAATGGCTATCAGGTAGAAAGACCTGATGACTGGCTTAAATACGGCAACCCATTTGAAATAAAGCGTCCTGAATATGCAGTTGAGGTAAAATTTGGCGGTTATGTTGCAATACGCAAGGACGAATGCGGTCGTGATAAATTTATACAGGAAAATTATCAGGTAGTAAAGGCCGTTCCATACGACTTGCCTATTGTTGGTTACAATAATAATGTAGTTAATACACTCCGCATATGGGATGCAGAGGCAGTTGACACATTTAATCTTGATTCATTTGACAAAGGTGATTATCAGAAAGCTGTTGAGCAAGAAAACCTTGCACGTACTATTTGTGAAGTATTATATCCAAATGATAACCACATTGCAGGCAAGGAATTAAGATTAAAACAGCAGTATTTCTTTGTATCAGCAAGTGTACAGAGAGCTGTGCGCAAATACCTCGAAAAACATGACGATATTCGCAGACTTCATGAGAAAGTGTGTTTTCAGTTAAACGATACGCATCCAACTGTAACCGTAGCAGAGCTTATGCGTATACTTATGGATGACTATAATTTGTCATGGGATGAGGCATGGGAAGTAACTAATAAGACATGCGCATATACTAATCATACAATAATGTCTGAAGCACTTGAGAAATGGCCTCTTGAACTGTTTTCAAGGCTTTTGCCAAGAATTTATCAGATTATTGAAGAAATTAACCGAAGATTTATAATAAAAATACAATCTGCTTACCCTGATGATTTTAGCAAGATTGAAAAAATGGCAATAATTTATGATGGTCAGGTTAAGATGGCTCATCTTGCAATCGTAGCAAGTTTTTCTGTAAATGGTGTTGCAAAACTTCATACAGAAATACTTAAAAACCAAGAACTTAAAGACTTCTATCAGATGATGCCAGAGAAATTTAATAATAAAACTAACGGCATCACACAGAGAAGGTTTCTTCTTCATGGCAATCCACTTCTTGCAAGCTGGATTACAAGAAAGATTGGCGATGAATGGATAACAAATTTAAGCCATATCAGTGAGCTGTCAACTTATGTTGATGACGAACTAAGCCAGAAAGAATTTATGAATATCAAATATCAGAATAAAATAAGGCTTGCAAAATATATTAAAGAACACAATGGCATCGAAGTTAATCCACGTTCAATATTTGATGTACAGGTTAAACGTCTTCATGAATATAAGCGCCAGTTGCTAAATATACTTCATGTAATGTATCTGTATAATGAACTTAAGAAAAATCCAGATATGGACTTCTATCCAAGAACATTTATATTTGGCGCAAAGGCATCTGCGGGCTACAGACGTGCAAAATCTATAATTAAACTTATCAATAGTGTTGCCGATGTTGTGAATAATGATAGAAGCATACAAGATAAGATTAAAATAGTATTTATTGAAAACTACCGTGTATCAAATGCAGAAATTATTTTTGCTGCTGCTGATGTGTCTGAACAGATTTCTACAGCAAGTAAGGAAGCTTCTGGTACAGGCAATATGAAGTTTATGCTTAATGGTGCGCTTACTTTAGGTACTATGGACGGTGCTAATGTTGAAATTGTAGAAGAAGTAGGTACAGAAAATGCGTTTATCTTCGGCTCATCTTCTGACGAAATTATTGAACTTGAGCACAATGGAAGTTATAATCCAAGAGAAATTTACAATACGGACTCAGATATACGTACAGTCCTCACACAGCTTGTAGATGGCACTTATATGCCAGGCAATCCAGAAGAGTTTCGTGAGATTTACAGCTCACTTCTTGATGGCACAGATGGACGTCCTGATATGTATTTTATACTTAAAGACTTTCATTCATATGCAGATGCACAGAAGAAAGTTGAAGCTGCTTATCGCAATACAACAGGCTGGGCACGTTCTGCACTTTTAAATGTGGCTAAATGTGGTAAGTTCTCTTCTGATAGAACTATTGAAGAGTATGTAAGAGATATTTGGCATCTTACAAAAGTAACTGTTGATATGCAAGATTAAAAAGTAAATTCGGGAAAATTTTAAAAGTGTGTTGCATATAATTGTAATATTTTTATGTGTGGCACACTTTTTTGCATAGTTAAGAAAGGAAGAATTATGAAACCAAAACAACTTGCAGGAATAATAATAACAGGAATTGTTATAATAGCGGTAGGTGTAACAGGAATGCTTACTAATGTAGTGAATAATAAAATTACAGTAGCGCAAAATCAAGCTACGAAAAGTATATTTAGGGAGTTGTTATCATTACAGACTAATAAGACAGTTGATTTGCCGTCAGAGGATTTTGTAGGTATTTTAAATATTGAAGGAACTATAGCTGCCAGTTCAGTTTCAAGCTGGTCATCTTCGTCAGCGTATAACCATGATTTATATATAAATTATGTTGACCAAATGATTGATGCAGACAATAACAAAGGTATTTTTCTATATGTTGACAGCCCTGGAGGTGCAGTTTACCAAAGCGATGAAATGTATCTTAAACTTATGGAGTACAAGGAAAAGACTAATCGTCCAATATGGGCGTACTTTGCAGGAGAGGCTTGTTCAGGTGGTTATTACATATCAATGGCAGCAGATAAAATATATGCAAATAGGAATTGTTGGACAGGGTCTATTGGCGTAATAATCTCTTTGATGAATTTTAAAAAATTATATGATAAACTTGGCATTGAAGAAATTGATATAACAAGCGGTGAGAATAAAGCTATTGGCTCATCTGGTGCAAAGCTTACAAATGAACAAAAAGATATATTACAAGAACTTGTGGATGAAGCCTATGACCAATTTATAGATATTGTGTGCAGTGGTCGTAATATGGACGAAGATACAGTACGTAATATAGCAGATGGTCGCATATATTCTGCAAAACAGGCACTTGGCAATGGACTTATTGACGAAATAGGACAGTTTGAAGATGCTAAGCTTGATTTTACTGTTGCAGCAGGTCTTCCTGAAAATATAAATTTCTTTTCACCAGATAATACACTATCTACTTTAATGAGTTCAGTATTTGGAATTGCAGAACAAATAATTCCAAAATCTGATGCAAGCCTTGCAGATGATATTATGAAAAATAAAGGAAATGGGGTGCTTATGTACTATGCTGGATAATACAGATAACATTGTATATGCTGGTTTTTTTGTGCGTCTTGCCGCATATATAACAGATATGGCAATAGTGTCGGCTGCATTGCTTATAGTTCGTTTGCCAATATTATTTACTAGTATCATCAATTCAGAAAATTTACTCATAAGAGATTTTATTTTTCAATATTCTATTGCAGATATTTTATTTTATATACTTACAGTTACATATTTTGTACTTTTAACATATTTTACAGGCTCAACTTTTGGAAAAAAACTTTTTAATATAAAAGTTGTCAGTGCAGAAGAACGTAATTTTACTTTCTTTGAAATACTATATAGAGAGACAGTTGGCAGATTTCTCGCAAAAGTAATAATATGCATTGGTTATTTTATGGCAGGTTTAGACAGTAAGAAACGAGGACTTCACGATATACTCAGTGACACATATGTAGTATATCATTGCAAAAAAATTCAAAATGACTAAATGAAAAATAAAGTGAATAAAAGAAAAATATCTGTTAAGAATATTAGCAGATACTATCACAGCATTCTGGTGCGTATCAGAATGCTGTTTTTTTCTCAATAGGAAAAAGAAGAATAAGAATGGAGGACTATGTATGTTTGAAGAGAAAGAGTCATTTTGGAAGAAAAAGGGATTTTATTTATCAGCCTGTGCTGCCATTTTATGTGTGCTTGCTATAGGAACCTTGTATTATAAGATTAATCATCAAGGTAATAATGGCACAAATCTTTTTGCAGACTCTGCAACAACATCACCAAACGATGCCACAAGTAATGTAGCTGGAGGCTCTGCTATAAACGATGCTGATAATGCGGACGATAACAGTGACAATGAAGATGCTGTAAGTGTAGTGCAAAATAATACGCCAGAAAATTCTGCCAGCGCACAACCAGAAAATTCTGTTGCAGATAACAACACAAATAACAATACAACCAGCAATACGGTTAGTGACACAGATAACAATAGTGTAGAAAATGATTCCAGTCAGAAAGAAAACACATCTCAAAAGCATAAACCTAAAAAACAGATACAGACAGCTGATGCTTCTAAAACAGATACAACAACAGACGAGAAAAATGTGACTAAGAAGCAAGATAAAATTAGTTCTGACAAAATCGACAAGACAGACAAAAGCACAAAAAATACAGATGAAGCAGATAAAGATAATACAGATAATACAGATAATACAGTAGCAACTATGAAAGAAACGGGTCTTAAAAATAGTTTTGATATGGAAAAAGGTCTTTTATGGCCAGTGACAGGAGATGTAATTTTAAAATACAGTATGAGCAATACTATTTATTTTAAAACTCTTGCACAATATAAGTGTAACCCAGCTATTGTTATTTCTTCAAAAGAAGGAACAAATGTTAAAGCTGCTGCAGATGGCATTGTTACAAAAGTTACAAAGTCAGATGAAGTGGGTAATGTAGTGACAGTGGATATAGGAAGTGGATATTTAGTGACATATGGACAGCTTGACAATATAAGCGTTAAAGAGGGGCAGCCTGTAAAGGAAGGCAGCACTATTGGAAAAATTGCAAAACCGACAAAATATTATAGTGAAGAGGGAAGTAATTTATATTTACAGGTAACAGAAAATGAAAAACCTGTTGACCCTATGTTATTGTTAAGGTAATAACAATGGCTGTGTGAATTTCCAACTGGATTGTTGAGTAAATTATTCACTGGCAGCTTTAGATGTGTTTTGTGATAAAACCTTTAAAACAACATCTAAAGCTTGTCAGCTAATACAAGTTTAAGCATTTTTTAACTTTCACTGTGTATAAATATATGATATAATTCAGAAGTAGCAAATAATTATATATTCTAAGAAAGGAAACATATATGAGATATAGAATCGTTGGAAGTACAATGCCAGCAGTAGAAGTAGTTTTTGATGCAGCGGGAGAGTCAATGTATACCCAGTCTGGCGGAATGGCATGGATGTCAGATGGAATACGTATGGACACTAACACTACTGGAGGCATTTTAAAAGGTGTAGGCAGAATGTTTGCTGGAGAATCAATGTTTATGGCACATTACACTGCAACAAGGCCAGAGGCATCTATAGCGTTTGCATCAACTGTGGCAGGTGAAATTTTACCTGTAAATATAGGACAGACAGGAGGGCTTATATGTCAGAAAGGTGCATTTCTTTGTGCAGAACCAGGCGTTAATCTATCTGTTACATTTACTAAAAAGTTTTCTGCTGGATTTTTTGGCGGCGAAGGCTTTATCCTTCAAGATATCAGTGGCAATGGTATGGTATTTTTAGAAATAGATGGTGACAAAGTTATTAAGGACCTTGCACCAGGTGAAGTTATAAAAGTTGACACAGGAAATGTAGTTGGATTTGATAGGAACGTTACATATGAAATAGAAACTGTAAAAGGAATTAAAAATATCTTTCTTGGAGGCGAAGGACTTTTTCTCACTAAACTTACAGGACCTGGAAAAGTTATACTTCAAACTCAGAACTTTAATGAATTTGCAGGAAGAATTGCAAGAATGATTCCTTCCAAGTAAATAATGTTATACTTGTAATAAAATTACGCAGGCTGATTTATAACCTGCGTATATTTTTTATTAATGTATAGTTATAACAAATTTTCTGATAATTAACAAGGCTTTTTATCAATCTGTCCATTAAATGCATAGAAGTTTTTACTATTAAGGTCATCTTGTACACGGCGTAGGGTTTCACCAAAACGCTGGAAATGTACAACTTCACGTTCTCTTAAGAAACGTATAGGGTCAGCAATTTCAGGGTCTTTAATAAGTCTAAGTATATTGTCATAAGTACTGCGAGCTTTTTGTTCAGCCGCCATATCTTCATATAAATCTGTAATTGTATCACCTTTACATTGAAATTCACATGCATTAAATGGAATACCAGCGGCAGCAGTTGGCCAGATTGCGAGTGTATGGTCAACATAGTATTTATCAAAACCTGATGCTTTGATTTCTTCAGGAGTAAGTCCTTTGGTGAGTTGACGTACAATAGTTGCAACCATTTCAAGATGCGCAAGTTCTTCTGTACCTATATCGGTAAGTGTTCCTATTGCTTTTCTGTTTTCCATGCTGTACCTTTGTGAAAGGTAACGCATAGAAGCACTTATCTCACCATCAGGGCCGCCATATTGTGTAATAATTATCTCTGCTGCTTTTGCATTAGGTCTGGTAATATTTACAGGATATTGCAGCCTTCTTTCATAATTCCACATATACTAATCTCCTTTCTATTCCCAAGGCCAAGGGTCTTTAACCCATTCCCAGTAGCATGAATTGTCTACATTGTCATTTAAAAGCGGCCCATATTTATGTGTATACTCATCCATTGATTCTCTACGAGCTTTTTTAAGTTCTTTATAGTATGAAAGTGCATCTTTATCGCATGGATGTGTATCAAGAAAGAGAACTACATCATCAATGGCAAAACTTACCTGCGTAATGTAAAGAAGGAGTTTATTTCTGTCTTGATTCATAGTGCACCTCCCCGCCCATTAAAATATCCACGTGGAATGCAGCCATAGAATGGTAAATCAAGTGGTGGAAAAATAGTGCCTTGATTTAATCCTTTACATAAATCATAAACTTTGCACCACTGTTGCCAAGGTACATAACCTATCGCTATAGCCATACCTTTTAATGGATCATTATATATACTAGAATCTGCGTCACAGTTTGGATTGCACCCACATGAAGATGCATTGTTGCCACAATTTGTATTGCAGCCACAATCATTAGGACGTCTTAAATTCATATTATTCATAAGAAATATCCTTTCAGTTGGAATTGACGAGAATTAAATTCCGTACTAATACATATATATGTAAGTTTGGAAAAATGTTTACAGTTTAGGTGAAATAATTGCATAAGGCAAAAAATACGGCAAGCCATTCTAAGACTCGCCGTATTTTCTATTCTATATATTTTTTGAAACTGCTGATTTATCTATCTGCTCCATATATTCTGTGAATGCTTCTTTCCATTCTTTCATACGATAACTGCCCATTGAATTAAGTTTACCATTTTCAAGAACAGAATACATTGGTCTTTTTGCAGATTTTTCTTCTGTTTTATATTCACTTGTTGAAACTGGTATAACTTTTACTTTTTTTCCTGCTTGTTTTATTATCTCACATGCAAATTCGTACCAATTTGTCTCTCCCTCACAAGTTGCATGATATATACCATATTCTCCAAAAGGTACAATATAAAGTATCGCCCTTGCAAGCTCCAATGCAGAGGTAGGAGTGCCGTATTGGTCATTGACCACGGTTAAGGTGTCTCTTTCATCTGCCAGTTTAAGCATTGTCTTTACAAAATTGTTGCCATCACCATATAACCAAGCTGTTCTTACGATAAAATATCTGCTGCAGTTATTTATCACTGCTAATTCTCCAGCAAGCTTAGTTCTTCCATATACACTTTGCGGGTTAGTTTTGGCTTCTTCAGTATACGGCGTTTTTGTATCACCATCAAACACATAATCAGTAGATACCTGTACTATCTGTGCACCTATTCTTTCTGCTGCTATAGCAAGATTTTTAGGTCCATATGCATTAATTCTTTCTGCATTGTCTGCATCAACTTCACATTTATTTACAGCAGTATGTGCAGCGCAGTTTATAATTGTATCTGGTTTATACATATCCACAAACTCATTCACCTGTGTAGAATTACATATGTCGAGGGTATCTGCATCTGTATTAATCATTTCTACATCTGTATCTTTTAAAAGGGTAAAAAGAGCTCGTCCAAGCTGTCCGTTACATCCAGTAATTAGTACCTTTTTTATCTCCATAATTTTTCTCCTGCAAATTTATTATATATAGTATTTTATCAGTAATTTAAGAAAATATCCTCCGAAAATTTAGGATTTTTCGCATCTTTTTCAGATATAAGCGGCTTTTCTCCCTCTGGTATAGGCCATTTTATATTTAATAACTGGTCGTCCCATTTAATTCCTGCTTCTGATGATGGGTCGTAAAAGTCTGTACACTTATATGTAAACTCTGCAATATCTGACAATACATAAAAACCATGTGCAAATCCTTCTGGAACATAAAACATATTTTTTTTCTCAGCACTTAAAATTACTCCTGACCATTTTCCATATGTCTTTGAATTTTTGCGTATATCAACTGCGACATCAAATACTTCACCACTGATTACACGCACCAGCTTTCCTTGAGTGTGTTCCTTCTGAAAATGAAGTCCACGCAAAACTCCCTTTGTAGATAATGACTGGTTGTCCTGTACAAACACCATATCAAGTCCTGCTGCCTTAAAATCATTGTAGTTATATGTCTCCATAAAATAACCTCTTAAATCACCATATACAGCAGGCTCTATAATATACAGCCCTTCTATGCCATCACATTCTTTAAATATAAATTTACCCATAAAACTGCTCCTTTATCTAAATATCGTTAGTTACTTAATATATAATAACTATAACACTATTAAACAGACTTAGCAAACAATTTTCTTCTTTTTGTCTTATTTTTTCCTTTCTTTTTTTGTTGCATTCCAAAACTTTTAGTTTCATCACTTGCAGCAGCTTCTTCTGTCTCAGGCACTTCTTTTCTTACTTCCTCAAGTATCTGTTTTAGCAGCTCCATCTGTTTTTGCTGTGCTTCGTCTTTTTCTCTCATAAGATAATCAATCTCCTTCATAAATTTTGTACTTACAGCTTCATATATACGTTTTTCTGTTTCTGGTTCACTTTCACGTACAATACGTGAAATCATACGTGTAAGCATATTTTCAAACTGTTTCATCTTTTCTTCGCTGCTTTTTTTAACTGGCGTTTGTGCCCGCTTTGCGGACTGTATTGGCACTACATTTTTGTCTTGCACTTCTTCCTCCCTTAACACTTGTTGATTCAACTCTTCTCTGAGTTGGTATACTTCCTGTGGGCTCATTGTACGCACCCTGTCAATATCTGGCATAAGAAGTTTTATTGCTTTAAGCTGAAATCCCTGTTCTTTTAAATCCTTTATTGTTTTAAGTGTCTGTATATCACTTTCTTTATAAAACCTGTGTCCCTTTGTATTTCTTTCAATCGGAAGCAAGAGTTCTTCTTCCCAATATCTAAGTACGTGATTTTCAACCTCCACCTGTCTGGATGCATCTGAAATACTATATCGCTTTTCCATACTATTAACCATGCCTTTCCTGATTTAGTTTTTTAATCAGCTAAATATTCCTCTACAAACTCTTCAAACAGTTTAAGGTCTTCAAGTGAGGCTGCAACCTCTTCGTGCTGTTCTGTATGTTCACTATTTTCAAAATATTCATGTTGATATTTCTTCTCTTCTTCTGGGTGCAAATATTCTTTTTCAAGTTTAGGCTTTAGTACATTTTCAAGATAATCTGTCATCTGCAAGCAGAGAAGCTTGTACTTCTTGCGTGTTTGAAACAACATTTCTGAAGTTGCAAGAAGCATTATAACAGCAGCAGAAGATAAACTGGTTAATGCATACCATTCTAAAGGCATATGATAATAAATACCAAGCAGCAGACATGCCACAAGAATCATACATTCAACAGCTATGCCACAAATTCCAGTATTTTTCATACCTGCTGCTGAAATGCCCAAAAAACGAATATTATACATACTTTTGTCGACAATACAGCTCACATTATGTACTTCACGTTTTAGCTTATACGAAGCAGTAAATTTACCCACCAATGCTTTCATATACTTGTTATCACTTGTACCCATTTGTTCTGCTTGGCAGATAAGCCTATAGTATACTATAGCCGTAATGCTTTTCATCATAACTGTAAGGCAGCCCACAGCCGCCATTGCAAAGACCATATTATAATCCTGCAAAAACTGTTTCATAGTATTCCTCCATTCTTATATACTATATTAAACTGCTTACTACAGCTTTTTTTATATTAAATCTTAAATACATGATTTAATAGTGGGCTTTATATGTCATATAATTCTCTATTTCGGCATTATAGACTTTGCCATATTCAATATCGCCATAATTTGGCAAATATTTTTATATTTAAATAGATTATTTTTGTATTTTTTGTTAGAATAATAACGATAATATAAAACCATATGCACAACGGAGGTTTATATGCACGTTAAACTTGAATCTATATTTGCTCAGATGGGGTATGAAAAGCTAAACCTTAATGTCTCTGAACCACATGTTAATATTAAACTGGTAAAAACAGAATATAACATAGATGTTGAAGGATATGTAATAGTTACACTTGACGAAACCTCTGGAACAAAATATACAGCTATGCAGCTTGAACACATATCACAGCAGATAAGAAACTTTCTTATGCAAAAAGATTGCTATTTGTATCATTTCCTTTATATTTTTATAAGTGAAAGTGTGCCGCCTAATAACCTTGTGGATAACAACATATCCCTTTGGCATATAAAGCCATCTAATCAAAAGCTTTTGGCATATGGAAGCAGTATGGCAATGTTTGAAGGGCTAAAAAAAGCTATAGAAGAATCCTTTGAAAATAACGCACATAATTTAACAGATAATTGCAAACAGTATGATAATAACTTTACACTTGTCAACACAATGCTGGTATTAATAAATATTATTATCTTTATATTTACAGATTTTTTAGAAAGTCCAGTAGATGGCATATCACTTGTTGACAAAGGATCACTGTCATGGAATTTAGTTATTAACGAACACCAGTACTACAGAGTAATTACAAGTATGTTTCTACACGCTGGAGTAGACCATATATTTAATAATGCAATCGTATTGTTGTTTGTTGGAAGTTATGTAGAACAGTTTGCTGGCAAGATAAAATATTTGATAATTTATTTTTTATCAGGAATTATTGCAGGATGTACTTCTATGATTTATAATATGCTACAATATAACTATACAGAATCCATTGGCGCTTCAGGAGCAATATTTGGCATAATGGGTGCTTTACTCTGTATACTGCTTATAAGATATCGACAAGCATATAAAATAGATGTAAGACGTGTTTCATTTATGGTATTTTTAAGTCTATATGGCGGTTTTACAAGCCAAGGTGTGGATAATGCTGCACATATAGGCGGTTTTATAGGCGGACTTATTATAACATTCATATTATTTGGGATTAATTGTCATTCAGGCAGAAAGGCAGGAACAAGTCAATGATAAATGTAAATATTTACTATGGTGGCAGAGGACTTATTGAAGACCCTGCTAACTATGTAATGAGTAAGTTGATTCAAGTTTTTGATGAGCTAAATGTTGGGGTAAAAAAATATAACCTATTTGAAGATATACGTGGAATTTCTGTACTGCCTAAAACACTTAAAGATACAGATGCAGTTATCCTTACTGCTTCTGTAGAGTGGCTTGGTATAGGTGGACTTTTACAACAATTTCTTGATTCATGCTGGCTCTACGGCGATAAAGATACCATTAAACGCCTTTATATGATGCCTGTATCAGTATCTACAACATATGGTGAAAAAGAAGCCTATAATACACTTGTCAAAGCATGGGAACTTCTTGGCGGTAAAATCTATGATGGTATAAGCGTATATGTCAATAATTATGCTAGTTTTGAAATGAATTCTGATTATGCATATCTTATAGAAAAAAAGGCTGAAAATTTTTACAGAGTATTTACCAAAAAAATAGTTTCTTTCCCTTCAAGTACTAACGCAGTACTTGACAATGTAGTACAGCCTAAGTCACTGAATTTAACACCACAGGAAAGCGAGCAGCTTTCAATGTACGTTTCCAACGACCAGTATGTCAAAAAGCAAAAAGAGGACATAAAAGAACTTTCACAGATGTTTCGTGGAATGATGGGCGATAAATCCCCTTATGACAAAGGTCCTTATATAGAGACATTTGAAAACCACTTTCACCCTGTACCAGGAATAGCCTTGTCTTTTTTAATAGAAATAGCAGACATCGGCAATACAATAGTTATTGAAACAGATAATGGAAACTTAGACTGTTATTATGGTGAAAAGCACGACCCAGATATTATACTGCGTACAAATTCTAAAGTGCTTGATAAAATAGTGTCAGGACAGAGTACACTGCAAGGCACATTCTTATCTGGAGATTTAACTGCTAAAGGCGATTTTAAAATTCTTCGTATGTTTGACTCGCTTTTTCAGTTTAAAAAATAATAAAAAGGAGATTTAATTATTATGAATCAACATATTAAAGACGATTGTATTTTCTGTAAACTTGCACATGGCAAAATACCCGCTGCCTCAATATATGAAGATGATGATTTTAAAGTTATACTTGATGCTTCCCCTGCTTCAAGAGGTCATTCTATTATTTTGCCAAAAACACACGCTGACAATATCTTTGAACTTCCTGATGAATACTGTGAAAAAATTTTTAAAGTTGCAAAAAGATGTGGTGCTGCAATTAAAAATGCATTTGGATATGATGGCTTAAACGTGTTGCAAAATAACGGTGAAGCAGCAGGACAAACCGTTTTTCATCTTCATGTACATCTTATACCACGTAATGAAGATGATGGTATTACTATTAAATATGTGCCAAATACGAATAAAGATGATGATGAAATAAAAGAGACTGTTGAAAAGATAAAGGCACTGATGTGAATAAGTTAACTTTAATTACTCAACTGAAAGGGGAGAAAAAATCTCCCCAATCGGTTCTAAAATTATTCTTTTGAAAAATCTGGTAATATTATGCAGTCTCCTTCATATATTTTATCAGAGTTTTTTATATTATTAGCTTTCATTACCTTGTCCAAGTAATAAAATGAATGGTATTGTTTCCACACAATTTGACTTAATGTATCACCTGTACGCACTATATAACTTTCATATTGTCCATTATATGAGCTTGTCTTTTTTGCACTACTTTTTTTAGAAATATCTTCTTTTTGAGGTTTTCTTGAAGGAGATAAAGTATTTGTAGTTGGTGCATTGGTACTGTATATGTCCATTGTTGGTTGTGCTTGTGTACTGTTTTTTGTATTTTTTTTCTTTCCTTTTTTAGCGTTTCCATCTTTCTGTATGGAACTTTCACCAGTCATAACAGCCTGTGCATCAACATTGCCCATATATCCCTCTACCATAGAGACAGCAGTTTCAAGAGTTCTTATCTTATCCATACTTCTATACAGTAAACCAGCACCAATAATAAGCATAATAAACATTGTAGCTGCCATTATATAATTGATATGTTTTGTTTCTATAACTTTTTTATCTTCTTTTTCTCTGATAACGCTGCGCATATTTTCAGTAACATTATCTTGATAAGATGATTCTATGCTATTTTTATTTTTTCCCTTTAGCATATATTCTTGCATCTGTGGATTTTTTTCATAATAAGCTACAAAACCAGGCTGTTCAGCTAAGTCTCCATCGTGCCATACAAAAATCTTTTCTTCTTTTTCAGAAATATCTGTCACAAAAAGTATTTTTCCATCTTCACTAAAGTATTTTGCATGTATCTGTCTTACAGATGCATCTGCTTTGCTGTTCCACATACTTACACCGCATCCCCAACCAAGCATTTGTGCACCTGGAAAATTGTCATGCATATCTTTATATATCTGATTCCATTTGGCAGCTGTAAGTTCTTTTGGACCTTCCATTATGTCGCATCGTGCAGATATTGCACCATATATAAATATACACCCTGCTGCCTTATCTTTTCCTCTTTTTCCAAGAAATACAACTATTGCCTTGTCCAGTTTTTCACTAAATATCTGGTGTATATATGTCATTACATAATCTTCTATGTATATTTTTAGGTGTCCATTCGTTTCACCTATCTGCCTTATGTTTTCTGGCAAGCGACTGTACACATATTCCTTATTGGCTGATTCTTTAGCATACTCACCTAAATTACCAAATTTCCTATTCTCCATTCTAATGCCACACCTTTCTAACATTTTTTAAAATTCTAACATTGTGTATCTGTCTTTTTTGTCGAAAACAGTGCATTCTTCTAATCATCTTAATACTAAAGTTCGACTTGCATAAAAAATAGTTATAAGGGCATACTCAAAATTATAACTAAAAGAAAGGTGTAAATATATGCCAGATATATTATCGACAGAAATAAAGTACTTTAATGTATGCCGTCATACATCTTTTTCCAAGTTCGTAAAAACTTTGTCGGCATATTATGAAGATTGTTATAAAAGAAATCAAGAAATCGTTTTTTTGTGCATTGGCTCAGACCGTGCAACTGGAGATTGCCTTGGACCTATAACTGGTCACATACTCAAAAAAAACAATAATGAACTTTCAGTATTTGGCACACTTAAAGAACCTGTACACGCACAAAATCTTGTTAAAACAGTTGATATCATATATAACACCATATCCAGTCCGTATATTATAGCTATTGATGCATCTCTTGGTATTAGGCAGCATATTGGCAATGTAACAACAGGTTATGGCCCTCTGTCACCAGGAATAGGAGTTAATAAAAAGCTACCAAGTGTCGGTGACGCATTTATAACAGGTATCGTGAATGTATCTAACTCCAATGGCCATATAACTTTACAAACGACAAAGCTTTCTACAGTAGTAGAACTTTCAGAATTTATTGCACATGGCATCTTACATGCAATCGAAAAAAGAACAGAATTACATGTCTGTTCTTCCTTCAAGTGCCCTATATAAAGTTACTTCATCAATATATTCTAGGTCTCCGCCAGCGGGAACACCGCTGGCAATGCGGCTGACCTTTATTCCAAGCGGTTTTACAAGCTTGCTAATATACGTGGCAGTTGTATCCCCTTCAAGATTTTTATTAGTTGCAACTATAACTTCATCTACATCAGCTTGCAGTCTAACCATCAATTCACTAAGCTTTATATCTTGTGGTCCAATCCCTGCCATAGGTGAGATAGCACCATGCAATACATGGTATACACCATCATATCTGCCTGTCTTTTCATAAGCCGCCATATCTCTTGGATTTTCTACTACCATTATTTGTCTATGGTTTCTCTGAGGACTGCGGCATATTGGACATAGCTCATCGTCTGTATACGTACAGCACTCTTTACAACATCGAACATTTTTCTTTGCACTTGTTATCGCTCCTGCAAGCGCAAAGGCTTGGTCTTCTCGCATATTCAGTATATGAAAAGCAATACGCTGGGCAGATTTTGCTCCTATGCCTGGAAGTCTTGAAAGTTGTTCTACAAGGTTATTAATTTGTGAACTATAAAATTCCATCAGTTAAAATAATCCTCCAAGCCCGCCTGTAAGCTGCTGCATTACTGCTGCATTTTCTTCGTCCATCTTGCGCAGTGCCTCGTTAGTAGCTGCTATTATTAAATCTTCAAGCATTTCTATGTCATCAGGGTCAACAACTTCTGGCGCAAGTTTAACAGAAAGAATTTCTCTCTTACCTGATACTTTTACTGTAACAGCACCACCACCAGCCGTTGCTTCCCATTCCTTTTCTTCTAACTCTTTTGACTTTTCTTCCATCTGTTTTTGCATACGCTGTGCCTGTTTCATAATATTATTCATATTGCCAGGCATAGCGCCTCCTGGAAATCCTCCACGTTTTGCCATTGTTAAATCCTCCAATTAACATTTATAATTAAAATTATATATATTCTATGTTATCAAAGTGTATTATCTTAGACAAATCATCAAAATTTTTGTCAACTTCCTCTGTTACAGTTCTTGTTTGTATATTAATCTCTTTGCCTGTCATGTTATTTATAATGGTTTTAAGTGCTTCAAGTTGTTTACATTCATCCTGTTTAAAATATCCTTCTTCCACAGCATCAGTAAATTGCAATATAAGTTCCCCATCATCAGATACAATTTTTTTCACGTTTGAAAGCATAGATTTTTCTACTCTGTCACACTGATTAATAATATTTTCCCAATTCTTAACCACTTCTTCTATATCTGCTGGCACAGCTTTTGGCATAACTTTTTGTACATCTTCTTCTGCTTTATCTACAATATGAACATCTATTGCATTGTCAAAAGAACTGCATTTCTCAATTTTTTTCTCCAATATTTCAATTCTTGCAATAACAGAAGAAAGGTCTTGTCCTTCGTCCATCTGTGGTTTGCAAAGTTTTATAAAACATATTTCAGTTAGTACTCGTTTTTGTGATGCATATTTTATCTGAGCTGACAGTTCTGACAATATTTTTATATACCTTATAAGTGTATCTGTATTAGTTTTTTTAGCATCTTCTTTAAGCCCTATAAATTGTTCCGAAGAAATATCAATCAGTATAGCTTTATCAGCAGATGATTTTATAATAAGTAAATTTCTAAGATACCATATAAATTCTGTTATAAATTGATCAAGGTCACGTCCTGATACCATCATGCTGTCAATAAGTTTTATGCATCCCATAATATCTAGGCTATTAACATAGCAAAACATCTCACTATACACTTTTGTATCAACTGCACCAAGCACATCAAGAGTATTATCATAAGTAAGCTTTTGTCCAAGATAAAAAGCAATACACTGGTCAAGCAGACTTAAAGCATCTCTCATAGAACCATCTGCTGCCTTTGCTATATATCTAAGTGCCTCTTCTTCTGCATCAACATTCTCTTGTTCTGTAAGTTCTCTAAGTCTTGCTGCTATCGTATCAACAGATATTCTTTTAAAATCATATCTCTGACATCTTGACAATATTGTTATAGGAATCTTGTGTGCTTCTGTTGTTGCAAGAATAAATATTACATATGATGGCGGCTCTTCAAGTGTTTTAAGCAAAGCATTGAAAGCCCCTGTAGAAAGCATATGCACCTCATCTATTATATAGACTTTGTATTTTCCTTCTGCAGGAGAATACTGCACTTCATCAATTATATCTCTAATATTTGCAACACCATTATTCGATGCTGCATCTATCTCTACAACATTCATTGAAGTGTGCCTGTTAATTTTTCGGCACATACTACATTCATTACATGGGCTTCCATCTATTGGATGTTCACAATTAACTGCTTTGGCTAGTATCTTTGCTATAGTTGTCTTGCCTGTGCCTCTTGTACCACAAAATAAATATGCATGTCCAATACGCTCTGTGCGTATTTCATTTTTTAAGGTTGTTACAATATGTTCCTGTCCCTTAACATCATCAAAATTATCTGGACGAAACTTTCTATATAACGCAGTATAAGACATATGATGCCTCCAAAGCTTATGTCACTATTATCCAAAAATTAAATACCAAAGCTTATTCCAAGACCCTGTGCTTCTCTGATAATAGAAGAATCAGGATTAACGGTCTTTAATCTGCCTGCAACTTCATTAAGCGGTACAGGAATTATCTCGTTATTTCTAAAACCAACCATATAGCCATATCGCTCTTCTATAATAAGTCGTGCTGCTGCCGCACCAAGTCTGCTTGAAATTACACGGTCATATGGACAAGGTGCGCCGCCACGCTGTGTATGACCTGGAACAGTAATACGCACTTCTTGACCTGTCCTCTCCTGTATCTGTTGTCCAATCTGATATGAGATTGATGGAAAAACTTTCTCTTCTTTCTTCATCTTTGCTTTTAACTGTTTTTTGCTAAGGGCTGCATCTTCTTTTGAAATAGCGCCTTCTGCAACTGCAAGTATAGAAAACTTCTTGCCCTGTTTATTTCTTTTGTCAAGAGCATCTATTACTATATTGATATCATACGGAATTTCTGGCAAAAGTATTATATCAGCACCACCAGCAATACCTGCATGAAGCGTAAGCCATCCTACTTTATGCCCCATTACTTCCACAATAAATACCCTTCCATGTGAAGCTGCTGTAGTATGAATACAGTCAATAGCATTTGTTGCGAGATTTACAGCACTCTGGAATCCAAATGTAATATCCGTTCCCCAGATATCATTGTCTATAGTTTTTGGCAATGTTACAACATTAAGTCCTTCTTCACTAAGCATATTGGCAGTTTTATGTGTGCCGTTGCCTCCAAGTATTACAAGACAATCAAGTCCCCATTGCTTATAGTTGTCTTTCATTGCCTGTACTTTGTCAAGACCATTTTCATCAGGTTCACGCATCTTTTTAAAAGGCTGTCTAGAAGTTCCAATAATTGTTCCTCCCTCTGTAAGGATTCCAGAAAAATCACTTGATTTCATAACTCTGTAATTTCCATAAATCAGTCCTTTATATCCCTCTAATATACCATAAATTTCAACATCATCATACTTTTGATACAGTGTCTTTGCAACACCTCTCATAGTAGCATTTAAACTTTGACAGTCACCACCACTTGTTAAAAAACCTACTCTTTTCATAAATTATTCCTTCCTTTCCTTACTACTTCTTTAATTTTTCACCAGCATTCTCAAGCTCTCGTTCTCTCTTTTTAGTATATCCCCACTTCTTATATACTATCTTAGATACTATCATGTAGCCAATAACAATTATTATAAAAACTACAATTAATACTGGCAGTGATATAATTATCTTTCCATTCATAACTTGCATTCTCTATTATACACTATTTTTAATTTAATTTCCAGATATCTTCATTATATTGTGCAATAGTTCTATCAGATGAAAAGAAACCTGCTTTTGCAATATTGACAAGTGACTTTGCAGCCCATTTCTCTCTATCCTCATAGTCAAGAAGCATCTGCTCTTTAACTTTTATATACTCTTTAAGGTCAAGAAGTGCCATAAACCAATCTTTCGTTACAATTTCCATATAAAGTCTTATAAGACTCTTCTTATTGCCAACCGCAAATAACTCTTTACTAATAATAAAATCAACAAGCTTTGAAATTTCTTTATCTTCATCATACATCTTTTCAGATGAATAATCAGATTTTTGATAATGTTCTATAACCTGTTCACTCGTCTCGCCAAATATATAAATATTATCATCACCCACAAACTGGTGTATCTCAACATTAGCACCATCATCTGTTCCAAGAGTTATAGCGCCGTTTAACATAAATTTCATATTGCCTGTTCCACTTGCCTCCTTTGATGCAAGAGAAATTTGCTCAGAAATATCAGCTGCAGGAATAATTTTCTCTGCATATGTTACATTATAGTTCTCAAGCATAACAACATTAAGATAAGGATTTACATCAGGGTCATTTTTAATAACCTCTGACAGACAAAGAATAAGATGTATAATATCCTTTGCAATAGTATAAGCAGGAGCCGCTTTAGCACCAAATATCATAGTAATTGGTCTCCTAGGTTTCTTGCCTGATTTTATCTCCATATATTTATAAATAATATAAAGCGCATTCATCTGCTGGCGTTTATATTCATGGAGACGCTTAACTTGTACATCAAAAATAGAATTTTCATCTATTTCGATTCCCTGATTAGCATATAAATAGTCCTTGAACTCTTTTTTCTTAGTAGCTTTAATATCAAGCAATTTGTTAAGTGTCTCTTTATCATTTACAAACTGCATAAGTTTTTCAAGCTCATCTGCATTTTTCTTATACCCATCACCAATTTTTGACGTAATAAAATCTGAAAGTTCATGATTACAATGCAAAAGCCACCTTCTAAACGTTATTCCGTTCGTCTTATTATTAAATTTCTGTGGATAAATATCATAAAATGATTTAAGCTCACTGTTCTTGAGTATCTCTGTATGAAGCGCAGCAACACCATTTACACTAAATCCATAATGTATATCAATATGTGCCATATGAACACGCCTGTCTTTGTCAATAATTGTAAGTTTCGGATTGTCTCCATATCTTTCCTTAACCTTTACATCAAGCATTTTTATAACAGGCATAAGATGCGGCACAACTTTCTCAAGATACCAAATTGGCCATTTTTCCAGAGCTTCAGCAAGAATGGTATGATTAGTATAGGCACACATTCTAGATACTATATCTATAGCATTATCCATACTTATATTCTTTTTAAGAAGAAGTCTTATAAGCTCTGGAATAACCATAGTTGGATGTGTATCATTAATCTGTATAACTGCATAATCAGGCAAATCATAAAGATTACTTCCCTTTGCAACAGCTTCGTCAATAATAAGCTGCGCTGCATTACTCACCATAAAATACTGTTGGTAAATACGCAGAAGCTGCCCCTCATAATCACTATCATCAGGGTAAAGAAACAACGTAAGATTTCTCTTTATATCGTTTTTATTAAAAAATATACTGTCTTCCTTAACCATACTCTCATCTATCGTCTCAATATCAAACAGTTTAAGAGTATTGCACTTATTGTCATATCCTGTAACATCAATTTCATACATAACTGAATGCACACGCAAATCTCCGAAAATTATAGGATAACCAACATCTGTCCTGCGCAGCCAGCTCTTGCTTTTAATCCAAGGATTCTGTACTTCTTTCTGGAGATTGTTCTCAAACTCCTGCTTAAAAAGCCCAAGGTGATAATTAAGTCCAATGCCATCTCCCGGCAGCCCAAGTGTAGCAATAGAGTCAAGAAAACATGCTGCAAGACGCCCAAGACCTCCATTGCCAAGAGATGGTTCAGGTTCAATCTCCTCTATCTCTGACATATTTTTGCCATGGCGTTTAAGTGCCTCCGCAACTTGGTCATATATGCCAAGATTGATAAGATTATTTGAAAGAAGCTTTCCAATAAGAAACTCAGCAGAAATATAATAAATCTTTTTCTTTCCTTCTATTCTGCCACGTTTGTGCATAATGTCTTTTGTAAAATCTAACAGTGCATAATAAACTTCTTCATTGCTTCCTTTTGACGCAATATTTTCAATTTCGTTTTCGTACATAGCAACCTCCATTGTTAATGAAATTCTGTTACTATTGTATGACATTTGTTTAACAAAATCAATCTATTTTGCCAAAATTAACAAAAAAGTGGGTATTGTTTGGTAACTATATGAACACTCCCATAAGCTAAAGTAGCTTAAAATTTAATGTGAATTTTATTGTAAAGACAAGCGTTTTTTTGTATAATTGAAGTGTAGCAGGAGTAGGATATATTGTATGCAAAAGATGAAACTATTGCGAAATATAGTATTCATTTTTCATAAAATCAATATTGCCATTCAATTGATAGAATAGATATCGGAACTAAAAAACAGTTGTTTGAGAATGAGAAAACAGTTGTTTTAAAGGAAAAACAGTTGTTTGAGAGGAAAGTGAATGAGTTGCGAGTGAGTACGATCACAAAAAAGAAAATCATGCAGCTACATGAACAATTTGGTGACAATATAATTTTTTCCAGAGCAGATATAATGCGGATAACAGGTATTACATCTTCGCCAGCAGGCAATGTCATCAACTTAAGAAT
>DESG01000072.1 GCA_002361175.1 Lachnoclostridium sp. UBA3320
GACATTTCTTAGCTGGACTTTTATCAGACCTTTCTCCAACTCCTCGCCTTTCATCTCTCGATCCATCAGACTACTAATATGAAAGCTGTGATTCCGAATCCTCCAGGTAAATGCCCCGTAATTCTACTAGTCATGCAACTGATATTTAGTTTTCCATCCAAGATTTCCTTGGAATGATGTTATTTTATAGCCATATAGAAAAAAGCGAAAGGGACAGGCAGGAACTATTTTCACTTATTTTGAGCCATTTTCTGACCCATCTCATTTTCAATCTTATTCCATATGTGTTTAGGCAATGGTCTTACTGGTTCCCTGAACCTTTCTAAATATATCTCAAAAATCTCCGTATTTATTAGTGCTGTATTTCCAACTTTGTATAAAGCACCAGCATCATTTACCAAAGTCATAAGATGTGTCTTACTAATCCCATAAATAATTGAACCCTCTGTTGCATTTACATATTTTTTCATAACTTCCTTAGTATCTGAATAGCATTTATATGAATATGACATTTATTCACAACCTCTCTCCGTACCAAATAAAGGTTTTTTCATCGGAACCGGTGCCTGCCTGAACTGTTCCATGTATTCATCAAATACCTCCAGATTGATAAGTACAGTTCCTCCGGTACCCTCGTTTATTTTATAAGCTGCACCTGCTGCCCTTGCCATCTCTATAAACCGATGATGACCAATGCTATAGATAATTGAACCCTCACCGATTCTGACAAACTTTTTCTGAACCTGCTTATTTGTTCCGGGAACCTTATATATATGTTTCATAAATTCATCAAACCTTTCTTTATGTATCAACTCTATGCGAGATAACTTATATGATGCTCCTGCCGCAACTGCAAGTGCTTTGACATCATCTATATCGAATTCCAACTTACCTGCCATTTCATCTAAGCGAACATATCTCTTATCCGTATTATCAGAATGCAGATATGCCCTTATTGTTGGCTTTAGTCGATTTGCCATAAACATCATCTACTACTTGTAAAAATCATCATCTACTATATGAAATGTTTCCAAATACTTGTCAAAGATTTCTAAGTTCACCAATACTGCCTGCCCAAGCTTATAACATGCCTTTGCATCCTTTGCCATCTGCATGAACTTTGAAACACTGACATGATACATTTCAGCTCCCTCACTGTATCTTACAAATCGTTCCTTTGAATTTTCCTTATACTTTCTATAGGTCTTAGTCTGTTGCATCTGCTTAACTCCTTCCACATGTGCCGATAATTTTACTGTCTGCAATGTCGTATACTGTCGTCAAATTGTCGTCAATATACAAAACTTTCCTATAACGCAAAAAGAGGATACTTTCCAAATTTCTTTAGAAAATATCCTCTAGTAATGCTTTCTCTATTAAGTTTCGGACAAATGCATTCTTTATAGAAGCTTAAACACGTTTATCTGACTATGACTTTTTTTGGTCAAAACTTGGTCAAATCACCTTGACCAACTGACTTTTCCTATATCCGGAAGCCCACAAACCTTGATTTTCCGCCATTTTTACTTCTCGATGGTCTTCATCGTCGGGAACAATAATACATCTCTTATTGCTGGTGAATTGGTCATTATCATTACCATTCTATCAATCCCGAATCCAATTCCACCTGTTGGCGGCATACCTATGCTTAATGCATTCAAAAAATCTTCATCTGTATGATTAGCTTCTTCATTGCCTGCTGCAAATGCTGCCTCCTGTGCCTCAAAGCGTTCTCGCTGGTCGATTGGGTCATTTAACTCTGAATAGGCATTTGCCATCTCCCATCCATTTATAAAGAATTCAAAGCGTTCAACGTAGTCTGGATTATCTGGCTTTTTCTTTGTAAGAGGTGAAATTTCTATAGGATGATCCATTACAAATGTAGGCTGAATTAAGTGGTCTTCTACATATTCTTCAAAGAAAAAGTTAAGGATATCCCCTTTTCCATGTCTTTCTTCATACTGTATATGATGTTCATCTGCAGCCTTCTTTGCTTCCTCTACGGAATTTATTTGATTAAAATCCACGCCAGAATACTTTTTAACAGCATCAAGCATTGTAATTCTCTCAAATGGTTTTGACAGATCAATCGTATGTTCACCATATTTAAGAATTTCTGAGCCTGTTACTTCTCTTGCTACATGGCGGTATAAATTTTCTGTTAAATCCATCATACCATGATAATCTGTGTATGCTTGATAAAGTTCCATAAGTGTAAATTCAGGATTATGTCTTGTATCAAGCCCTTCATTACGGAATACACGTCCTATTTCATATACTTTCTCAAGGCCGCCTACAATAAGACGTTTAAGGTAAAGTTCTAGTGATATACGCAGATGCAAGTCTTCACCAAGTGCATTGAAATGTGTGTCAAAAGGCCTTGCTGCAGCACCTCCTGCATTGTTTACAAGCATTGGAGTTTCAACTTCCATAAATCCATCATTATCAAGATATCTGCGTATACTGCTAATTACTTTTGAACGTTTTATAAATGTTTCTTTTACATCAGGATTCATTATAAGGTCAACATACCTTTGACGGTATCTTATATCTGTATCAGTAAGTCCATGGTGTTTTTCTGGAAGTATCTGCAAACTTTTTGAAAGAAGTACAACTTCTTTGGCATGTACAGAAATTTCTCCTGTCTTTGTTTTAAATACAAATCCTTTTATTCCGAGTATGTCGCCAATATCATATTTTTTAAAATCTTTATAGTTTTCCTCACCAATATCATCTCTTGATACATATGACTGAATGTTGCCTTTAAGGTCTTGGATATTGCAAAATGATGCTTTGCCCATTACACGTTTAAACATCATACGTCCTGCAATAGATACGTCTTTTCCTTCAAGATTGTCATAGTCATCTTTAATGTCTTGTGAATGTATTGATACATCATACTTTGTAATTTCAAAGGGATTTTTACCTTCATTCTGCAAGTTTTGAAGTTTTTCTCTTCTTACTTTTAAAAGTGTACTTATATCTTCTTGTGTCTGTGTTTTTTTCTGTTGTTCTGCCACAGTTGTCAACACTCCTTTTCTTAATCTGTTGCGTTTGTTCTACTTATACGTAGTATTTCATATTTAATCATTTCACCTGTAGGGGATTCTACTTCAATTTTATCCCCTTCCTTTGAGCCAATAAGTGCTATACCTACAGGGGATTCATTAGAAATTTTCCCATTTAAACAGTCTGCTTCTGTTGAACCTACAATTTTATATTCCATCTCTTCATCAAATTCAATGTCTCTTAATAACACTGTGCAGCCTATGCTTATGGCGTTCATGTCTACGTCTTCTTCGTCAATAACTTCTGCATTTTTAAGGATTTTATCAATCTCTTCTATACGCAGTTCGATATCACGCTGTTCATCCTTAGCTGCATCATACTCTGCATTCTCTGATAAATCACCCTGTTCTCTTGCCTCTTTTATTTTAATGGCAACCTGCTGACGTTTATTTAATTTTAAATCTTGTAATTCTTCTTCTAATGCTCTAAGTCCTTCATATGTTAAAATATTTTTTTTCTCTGACATTAGTCTTCCCATTACTGAAAACTCATATTTGTTAGCCTATGATTTAGTTTTAAAAGTTCTTCTTTTCTTTTTATAATGTTGCTTGTTTTACAGTAATTTTCCCCTTTCTTATTTTGCTCATATTTTCTTGATATCGAACGTTGCAACCTACGACGAGCAACTTCTACTGACTGGAATAACTTTATCTTTTTCAGTTAACTCCTTAATCATTTTCTTAGCTTTATTTGCTTTCTTTCCCTGTAATTTGCAACTGAATACACTAATTATTTGTACTAAATCTTCTACAAGTTCTTCTTGTTCTGTTTTTTCTGTATTATTTACAATTTCAATTTTACAATTATACAATTCTGCTATATATTCTACTAATTCAAAACCAAAGCTCATTAATCTGTCCTTATGCAAAACTACAACTTTATCTACATTA
>DESG01000038.1 GCA_002361175.1 Lachnoclostridium sp. UBA3320
TTGTCCAAAAGACTAATTGAAGATAGCACTGTAAAAAAATATTGACAACAAATTATAAAAGTATTATAATTCGCAATGGTTAAAAATTATTACTCTACATAATCACTATAATTATATGTATGAGCGCAACATAGAACATATATATTAGGAGGGATAAAAATGATTGCCCAAGTTTTAGCTGTTGTTATTTTTGTCGCAATGTTTCTATTAATTGTGACAGAAAAATTTGAAAGACATATTATTACATTATCATGTGGATTGCTTACTTTATTATTGGTATTTGGATTAGCCATGCACAGTATGGCAGCAATTACTGAAACCTTAAATCTACACAGTATTATCAAACCAGATTTTTGGTATACTTCTGGAAGTGGTGGAGAATCTACTTCTGGTATTAACTGGGCAACAATTATTTTCATTTTTGGAATGATGGTCATGGTGGAAGGCATGGCAAAAGCTGGCTTTTTCCGCTGGCTGTGCATGAGGCTTGCCAAACTTGTAAATTATAAGCCCATACCTTTGTTTATTACATTTATGATTATGTCTTTTGTACTTGCAATGTTTATCGACAGCATCACAGTTATTCTTTTCCTTGCTGCCGTAACAATCGAACTGGCAAAGCTTTTAAAGTTTAATCCTGTCCCAATGATTTTATCAGAGATTTTTTGTGCTAACCTAGGAGGTTCAGCTACAATGTGTGGAGACCCTCCAAATATTATTATAGGAACTTCCTTTGAATATTCTTTTGCTGACTTTTTAACTAATACTGGTGTTATAGCAGCAGTAAGTATGATTGTAATTATACTTTACTTTTACTTTATATTTGGAAAAGAGATGGCTGCAAGCAGTTCACAGGATATAGACTTTTCATCTATACCTGAACCAAAAGAGGCCATCACTAATAAAAAAGATTTTATAATAAGTAGTATTATTTTTGGCTGCGCAGTTGTTCTTCTTGTAACACATGCTCAAACTGGACTTACAGTTGCCTTTATCGGCACAGCAGTTGCCATTGCTACTCTTATAACAGCAGGCAAAAACGCATTAGAATTATTAAAAAAAGTTGACTTTAAAACACTCTTATTCTTTATCGGATTATTTGCAGTTGTTGGAGGTCTTGAACAGACAGGTATACTTGAAAAGATAGCTACACTTATTGGCGATATTAGCGGCGGCAATCTTAAACTGATGGTAGCAATTATTATATGGTTATCAGCAATAGCAAGCGCATTTGTTGACAATATTCCTTTTGCTGCTACAATGATTCCAATTATCAGAAGCCTTGCAGCAACACAAGGTGTTGACCTTCAAACTCTTGCATGGGCACTGTCTATGGGTACAGATATCGGCGGAAGTGCAACACCTATAGGGGCATCTGCCAATGTAGTTGGAACATCTGTAGCTGCAAAAAATGGTTATTTTATTGGCTGGGGTAAGTATTGTAAATCAGCTGCACCCGCAACTATTATTGTAGTAACAATATCTATGCTTATAATATTTATAAGATATTGTTAAAAAGGAGGAATACAATGGAAAAGCAGTTAATTATATCAATAAGCCGTGAATATGGCAGTGCTGGTCATGACATTGCAGAAAATATTGCTAGGGAGATGAATCTTAAATTTTATGATAGAAATATGCTTGATGAAATTGCCAAAAGTAAAAATGTGCAGATTGACAATCTTAAAAAATATGATGAAAAACCTAGAAATATATTTAACTCCAGAAAAGTAGGCTCTTTTACAAACTCTTATGAACAAATAATCGCTGAAATGCAGTTTGACTATATTCGTGAAAAAGCAAATGCTGGTGAATCTTTTGTTATTGTTGGACGTTGTTCAGAAACTGTATTAAAAGGAAATGAAGCACTAATTTCTATTTTTATACTTGGCGACAAAGAAGTTAAACTTAAACGTATTATGGATAAGTTCAATTTAAATGAATCTGACGCAGCTGCTAAAATAAAAAGGCATGACCGCAACAGAAAACAGTACCATAACCACTATTCTGAGGGTAAATGGGGTGATTCTAGGTTATATGATATGTGTATAAACAGCAGTAGGCTTGGCATAGATAAAACAACTGCTGTAATAAGACATTTTATAGAAGAAAGAAAAAGTGTAAAATAATATATAGTAATGGCTCTAAGACGGTGTAAAATGTTGTCCTAGAGCCATTTGTATACTAATCTTAAACTAACTTGTACAATTTTTTGGCATTGTCCTCTGTTTTATCTATAACTTCTTTTGCTGTTAGCCCCTTAATCTTAGCAATCTCATCTATCACATATTTAAGATACAGTGAACAGTTTCTTTTGCCACGATAAGGCTCTGGCGCAAGGTAGGGCGCATCTGTTTCAATAACAATTCTGTCAAGAGGTGCTTTTTTAACCACTTCTGCAAGTTTCTTGCTGTTTTTAAACGTAATTACACCGCCAACACCAAGATAAAATCCCATATCAATATATATGCGTGCAATTTCCCAGCTATAGGAAAAACAGTGTATAACTCCGCAGTTTTCTGACGCACAATTAGATTTTATAATATCGAGCGTATCTTTTGCTGCATCTCTGCTATGTATAATTACAGGCAAATTTACCTTTTTTGCAAGTTCAAGCTGACGCTTGAACCACTTTTTCTGTATATTTTGTTCTGGTTTTTTATAGTGATAGTCAAGTCCAATCTCACCTATTGCAACCACTTTTTCCTTAGAGGTAAGAGATAAAAGCCAGTCCATATGGCTTTCATCTATGCCAGCTACTTCACTGGGGTGAATACCAACTGCTGCATATATAAAACTGTATTTTTCTGATAAATTAACTGCATCTTTTGTTGACTGTATGCCAGCTCCTACCTCAACAATATTTCCAATTCCATTTTCTTCCATAGACATAAGCAGTTTATGCCTGTCCTCATTAAACCTGTCATCACCATAGTGTGCGTGTGTTTCAAATATCATAAAATCCTCCTTATCCTTCTTATTTTTGTCATAATATGGGGATTCTTATATGGACACCCCATATTATGATGTTTTACCTAAGTTACATTGCTATTTTGTCTGCTGTCCTAATCGCTCATTTGTTTTAAGGCTTACACGGAAGAATCTTTTTAAAAGCTGTACCTTATCAAATGGAATAAGCGGGTACAGATATCCCCTGCCAGCAAATGTTTTGTTTAGTAAAAGTGCTGCAATTATTATGACTGTTCCAATTATAAACCCCCATAGCCCAAACAATTCAGTAAAAACCAGAAGCATTATCCTGCTAAATTTAAGCGCATATCCAAGTTCCATATTGCTCTGTGTATAGTTTGCAACAGCAACAAACGCCATGTAAAGCATTATCTCCGAGTTAAACCAGCCAGACTCTACTGTATAATCGCCAAACACAATCGCTGCAACTACACTTAAAGGAGTTGAAAGCATTGATGGGGTGTTGACTGATGCCATCTTGAGTCCGTCTACTGCAAGCTCTAATATAAGAAACTGCAACAAAGGATTGACATTTATATCATCTTTAATCATTATAAAATCAAATCCTTTTGGTATCCAGTCTGGATTTTCTACAAAAAGCAAAAAAAGCGGTGTCATAAACAGTGCAAGTGCATTTGTGACCATTCTAGTAAGTCTTAAATAAGTACCTGTTATTGGTGGAAAATAATAGTCATTTGCATCTTCTATAATATCAAAAAGCGATGTAGGTATAATCATTACTGATGGTGAATTATCAACAACAATCACAACACTTCCCTCTAAAAGACTTGCTGCTGCCGTATCAGGTCGTTCTGTATACTTAAACTTAGGATAAGGGTTATACCAATGTCCTTGAGAAAGTGCTTCTGCAAGACTTTCTTGGTTCATAGTAAGTGAATCAACATTTATGCTTTTAATCCGATTTAACACTTTTATTATAACATCTTCTTTAACCCTGTCTTTCATATATCCTACTGCCACATCAGTACGTGAACTTCTGCCTACTTTTTGTATTTCAAATATAAGGTTCTCATCTCTTATGCGCCTTCTAATTAATGCAGTATTTGGAAGCAAAGATTCTACAAAACCATCTCTTGACCCTCTTAATACTTTGTCTTTATCAGGTTCTTCAATACTTCTTGATGGGTATTGTCTAGTGTCAATAGATATAATTGGTTCATATCCATCTATAATAAAGCATATAAGCCCAGAAAGGACTGCGTCTTTAAATGCCTGCTCATCTTGCACAAGTGTTACGCTGGCAAATGGCATACAGTTTTGTAAAAAGCCATGTAAGTCTTCTGGCATACTGTCACTATTAATCGAATAAAAATATTCAATTATTTTTTCGCTTAAATCGCTGTCTAAAAAACCATTGGCAGCAATTAACATAAGCCCTCTCCCACCAATTATTATATTTCTTTGTATTATATCAAAAGTAACGCCAATATTCAAAAGCTTTGTAACTTCACTGCGCCTTTCATCAATACTGCCTGTAAATATACTCATACATACCTCATTTCTGCACACTATACGGCTACTGCTTTTCATCTTTTTTAAGTATGTGCATTTTTAGGTAGTATTATACAATTTAATAATTTTCAAAAAACATTCTTACCAAAATATTTGCAAAATATCTGCTGTCTGTTTTATCTATAGTTTTTGATACTACTATTGGTATTGATATGTAAAGTCCATCATTAATAGTATATTTTTCATATCCAATTATATCACCTGAGCGGATTGGTGCAGAAAGTTTTCTGGGAAGTTCGTAACTTACTGTTATTATATCATCTCTTGACATAAGCACATTAAAACTTTCTGTACTTGTGCGTTTTATTGGCACATCAGCTTCTTTGCCGTCTGACACAGAGATATTGGGCAGCGGTGTTTTAGGTGTGATTTGTGCCTGTGTATATCCATTAAAACCGTAATCCATAAGCTTTTTTGTATCTGACCATTTATAGCTTTTATTAGGAGGCCAGCCACATGCTAGTACTGATGAAATGAGTGTTATGCCATTTCGTTTTGCAGCTCCACAAAAGCAATATCCTGCATTGCCAGTAAAGCCAGTTTTTATACCAAGTGCGCCACTGTAGCTTGTAAGAAAAGCATCTTTATTATTTACAGAATATTCACGAGTACCATCATAATTAGAAAATTGATGTGATGGTGTTTGTACTATATCCATAAAATCTTGATTTTGTATTGCATAAGAAGCTATACAACAAAGTTCATATGCAGTAGTATAGTGATTGTCATCGTCAAGTCCATTAGGCGTTACAAAATTTGTATTTCCAAGTCCAAGCTCTTGTGCTTTTAAGTTCATAAGCTTTGCAAATCCTTCAACACTTCCTCCTATATGTTCAGCGATTGCAACTGCTGTGTCATTGTGTGATTCAAGCATAAGCGAAAATAATAAATCCTGTAAAAAAAATCTTTCACCTGCTTTCATGTTAAGTTGTACATCTGGCATTGAAGCCGCATATTCTGAGGCCGTGACGATGCTATTCATATCGCCGTTTTCTAGTGCAATAATACATGTCATTATCTTTGTAGTGCTTGCCATGGGAAGTTTCATGTCTTCGTCTTTTGACGTAAGTATTCTGTTGCTGTCTGCATCAATTAGGCAGTAAGCTTTAGAGTACATATTTGATGGCATATCAGCAGATGTAGAGATACCAAGATTTTCTGATGTAATTGTCTGTGGTGAAATTGGTTTTACGTTCTCTGTTTCACAGAAAGGCGCAAAATTTGAAAGAAAGTCTCTCGTTTCATTTATATATGCCAGAGAGAGAAGTATAAGGCATATGGAATATATTATACTGCTTATTAATTTTTGCATAACAGCCTCCATTCATTATACAAAATAAATATATGATTTCATTTCTAAAATATGATTTCTTATGTGTTGAAATATAAAAGGCAAGGTGTTATAATCCAATTATCAGATGCTAGAGTAAAAAGTAGAATAATATGTAGAAAGGCAGGGTAAGATGTATAATATATTAAGGAATTTTTTAAACCCTAACCAGATAGCTGTAATTGGTATTCTTGTAGCGTTTGTACTTACGTTTTTTGGTCTTAAATTTCCTTTTCCATTTCTGCCTGTTGACCATGGCAGAGAATTTGCAGTTAATGGCGCACTTTCAAAAGGAAAGACGAGAGGTGTCGGTTTTACATTTGTATTAGTCTTTGTGGCATGTTCAATGTTTTTTATGCCTATTGACATAGAGTACATAATATACTGTATACTGATTCTTGCAGTAATGCTTAGCGGTTATCTTGACGATGCTGCAAAAACACCATGGAATGAGTATAAAAAAGGGATTATTGACTTTGTTATTTCAGCAGTAACAGTATGGACATTTGTAAACTTTAATTCAGATTTGTTAGAGATAAAGATTGGAAACATACTTGTGGATATACCAGCACCTATTTATATTGTACTTGGTATTATTCTTTTATGGGTGTCTATAAATGTTACAAACTGCTCAGATGGTGTTGATGGGTTATGTGCAGGCTTAAGCTGTGTTGTAATATCTTCATATGCTGTAATATTTGCAAAAGAACTAGGATATTATGTAATTGCAAATTTTATATTTGTATCAGTGCTTCTTGCGTATCTTTACTTTAACTCATCGCCAAGCAGTATGCTTATGGGCGATGCTGGTTCAAGAGCACTTGGTTTTTACATAGCATTAATCACTATGAAGACAGGTCATCCATTTGTTTATATATTGCTTGCGCTTGTATTTATAGTAGATGGTGGAGCAGGACTTGTGAAAGTCGCACTAAAAAGATTTTTAAAAATATCAATATTGACGAATATAAGAACGCCACTCCATGACCATGCAAGGAAAAATAAAGGCTGGTCAGATACACAGGTTGTAACAAGGTATATAATAATGCAGATAGTATGTGCTGCTATTGTGTATATTCTTGTATCATTATAATATCTTAATTATCTATAGAAAAATTATTAGTTGCAAATATTATTGATATTGATAAAACAGTTATTTTCAAGAAAGGTTTATTATGGATAATTACGAATTTATTGCCCCTTGTCATTTTGGGCTTGAAGCAGTGCTTAAAAAAGAAATTGCCAATCTTGGATATGCAGTAACTAAAGTGGAAGATGGCAAAGTAGCATTTACTGGCGGCAGCAGTGCTATCTGTCGTTCTAACATATTTTTACGGACAACTGAAAGAATCCTTTTAAAAGTTGGAAGCTTTAAGGCAACAACTTTTGATGAATTGTTTGAAAAAACTAAGACACTTCCATGGGAACAATTTATACCATCTGATGGAAAATTCTGGGTTACGAAAGCAACTTCAATTAAAAGTAAACTTTTTAGCCCATCAGATATACAGTCTATTATGAAAAAGGCAATGGTTGAGCGGCTTAAATCACATTATAATACAAGCTGGTTTAAAGAAGATGGCGCAAAGTTTCCTGTACGTGTGACAATTATGAAAGATGAGGTTACAATAGGGATTGATACATCAGGGAATTCACTTCACAAACGTGGATATCGTCTTGCCACTGTGAAAGCGCCTATTACAGAGACACTTGCTGCTGCGCTTATTATGCTTACGCCGTGGAATAAAGACCGAATACTTGCAGACCCTTTCTGTGGAAGTGGTACTTTTCCTATAGAAGCAGCACTTATAGGGGCAAATATTGCACCTGGGCTTAATCGTTCTTTTATTGCTGAAGACTGGATTCATATGATTCCAAAGAAAGAATGGTATGATGCTGTGAATGAAGCTGAGGATTTAATAATACGTGATTTAAAAATGGATATACAGGGATATGATATCAGCAATAATGCTATAAAAGCAGCAATGGAGAATGCAAGGAATGCAGGTGTAGACCATCTTATACATTTTCAGAGACGTGCCCTAGCACAGTTTAGCCATCGTAAAAAATACGGATTTATTATAACCAATCCTCCATACGGAAAACGCTTAGATGGTATAGATGATATTTCTTCTCTTTATAGTGAAATTGGAAAAGTGTATCAAAGCCTTGACTGTTGGTCTATGTATCTTATAACTGCATATGAACAGGCAGAGAAATATATTGGAAAAAAAGCTACAAAAAATCGCAAAATTTATAATGGCATGGTAAAGACGTATTTTTATCAGTACCTTGGTCAAAAACCGCCAAAGAGGCAGTATTAAGTATAAAATATGCCCCAGATGCAGTTAGAGCAAAAGGGGCATATATAAATGCAGATAAATTTTTCTTAATCATAATACTCAAGCAACTGTTCTAAATCTGCAATATGGTCAAGTATACGTTTTCCATTGTCTGTATCTCTTACTAGAATACGTGTTTTTTCTGTTTCTACTGTATATGACTCTGATTCTATATCTTTATTTTCAAGAAGTGCTTGATATACGCTTTCAAAAGGTTGGTGTGCTTTTATGCGCAGTCCATGTGAATTATAAATCAGTGTATAGCCTGCAATGCCTGTAGTCTTGTGATAGCCTTTTGAAAAGCCACCATCAATGACAAGCAGTTTTCCATTAGCTCTTATCGGTTTTTCACCTTCAACAGTCTTTACAGGAGTATGTCCGTTAATAATATGAGACATATCTGTATAGAGTCCAAATTCACGTAAAATCATTTTGCAAATTTTTTCTTCTTTATAGAAACTGTAATATGGGTCTGACTCTTCATGCCAAGTACTCTTATCTGAAATAAATGTACGTTCAAATGTTTTTATATTTCTGCCGCATAGTGGTGACTTCCTGCCTGACCAGAGATACCACATAAAATCTTTTGCATTGTGGTCATGTTTATTATAGTATGCTCGTCTTGCTGTCTTGTCGGCATAATCCAGATAGGACTTACCTTGATAGGTTTTTCCTTCCATCTGTATACCTTCAAAGTTGCCAGTATCGTCCATAGGTATGCATCCATGATATAAAAGATTTCCGTTATAAATGCGATACATACTGCCTTTTTCATATAAAAATTTTATATGCGACTGCAAGCGCACACTATTTAAAAATGCTGATTTAAGTTCCTCCATAACTACTGCTTCTTCCTTGGACAGTTCATATGGACAGCTTTTGTCAAGTGTTGGAAATTCTAAATCATTCATGTCACAGCTTTTGCCATCAATTATAACTTTACCGCTTTCCAAATCAATCTTATGTAAAAACATTCTGTCGCTCATTTCATACTCTTCATGTCGGCTAATAATATCACCTTCAAGCTTAAACAAAATAACAGAAATTGCTTTTAATGCAGCATCCATTGGATTTTCACATGAATATGTCTGTGCGGCAAATAAAGCAAGTGAACGCAGACTGATTCCATATCCACTTTCAAGCATTTCCGTGTTGTCATATTTTAAGTTATTGCGTATTACATTGGCAATACATGCAAGACTTCCTGATGCAGCACCCATCCACAAGATATCGTGGTTGCCCCATTCAATATCAATAGAATGGTGATTTTTTAAAAGGTCTAGTATTCTGTCTGCGTTAGGCCCTCTGTCAAAAATATCTCCTACAATATGAAGATGGTCAACAGCGAGTTGTTTAATAAGTGCTGACAGGGCTACAATAAATTCATCTGCATTGTTTATTTCCAAAATCGTATCAAGAATTTTACTGTGGTATAACACCTGATTGTCATCTTCATCTTTCTGAACATGCAAAAGCTCATCTATAATATATGCAAATTCTTCTGGCATAGCTTTTCTTACTTTAGACCTTGTATATTTTGAAGATAGCAGTTTTGCAATTTCAATAAGCTGGTTTAAAGTCATACGATACCATTCATCTGAAAGGTTTTCTTTTTTTTGTAACATTGCAAGTTTTTCTCTTGGATAATAAATCAGGGTACATATTTCCTGTTGTTCAAAATCTGTAAGCACATCATCAAATAACAAGTTTACTTTTTCACGTATTACCCCAGAGCAGTTATTTAAAATATGAAAAAATGCTTCATATTCCCCATGTAAATCACTCATAAAGTGCTCTGTACCTTTTGGTAAATTTAAAATTGCACTAAGGTTGATGATTTCTCTGCAAACTGCCTGTTTTGACGGATATTTTTCTGCCAATAATTTTATATACTTTTTGTCTTTTTCCTCCATAACTTCCTCCTGCCTTTCCATTTCACTATCTGTGAAACAAAATCTTTTACTACTTTTTGCCCTGGCATCATAATATCTAATACAATAAGCTTTGTCAATATACTGTAAATTTATAATTTTCCAAATGCAAAAAAGCAGCACAGCCATAAATATATAATAAATGACCATGCCGCTTGTAAAATATAGTAAAACATTGTATAATCCGCATTAAAAATGTATGTCAACATTAGAAAAAGTCTTTCCCTTTGTATACATATCCACTTGTTTCTTCTTTGCAAAATCCTTTGTCGGCAACTGTACTGGTTCTTTTATAACACTATTTTTTCCATTGCCAGATTTAGCATCGTTTCTGTCTTCTTGCTCTGCCACTTGCTTAATTTCCTTCATAGCTCCATTAAGAATATTCATTTTTGCTCCAGAAATTCTTTCTACTTTATTTTCAAGTGATTCAATTTCATTTTTCTTTGCTTCAACATAACCACCATTATTTTCTGCTTGTTTAATCTCTCCCTCAAGAACACGTACCCTGCTTTCAAGGTTTCTGGAAATATTTTCCTGTGACTTTACACGGCTTACTGTAGAATCTGCAGCAATAATTGACTTTATGTGTTTTGATGACATACCTGAAGTTTCTGTTATCTGTGGTTTTTCTTCCACAACTACTGTTTCAGATGCCTCTCCTTTGCTTTCTTTGCTCTGTCCTTTTTGTTTTTCATTACTTTTAGCAGCCTCTTGGGCAGCTTGTTGTTGTTTCTCACGCCTCATTTCCATCTTATGTTCTCTGAGCATATTATTAAGTTCTATAATTTGTTTTTGGATTTCTTGGCGTTTTTCTGCTTTCTCTTCGGAGCTCATCTCTCTGTTAGCAGATAACTTCTGAAGCTGTGTCTGTGCACTTGCAATCTGAGTTTGAAAACTTTTAGTTTCTGCATCTACAGTTGTCTGGTTTGTAGTGCTGCTATATTGCTGGATGTCTGCAATACCAGCTCCGTCTATCTTCATAATAACCTTTGCCTCCTTCCTAAGTGAAAACTGCTTTAAAATACAGCCTACCTATTATTTATAGTTAAGACCTATATTTTGGAAAGTCGAAAAATATTTATATTAATGTTATCGGCAAATTTATGTATTTAAACAACCCCTTAATTTGCTCTAATATCATATTTTTCAGTTATATTTGGAAAAGTTTCTTTTAATTGTATAACTTCTGTGTTATGATATTTGGATAAATTTAAAATTAAAGGAGGAAACATTATGGCAAAATGGTTAGATAATGCAGTGTTTTATGAAATTTATCCACAGTCTTTTCAAGACAGTAATGGAGATGGAATTGGAGATTTTAATGGAATTTTAAAACGGCTTGACTATATTAAAAACCTCGGCTGTAACGCCATCTGGATGAATCCTTGTTTTGTATCTCCTTTTTATGATGCGGGATATGATGTGACAGATTTTTATGAAGCAGCGCCACGGTATGGAACTAATGAAGATTTAAAAAATTTATTTAATGAAGTTCACAAAAGAGGTATGCATATACTGTTAGACCTTGTGGCAGGGCATACTTCTCTTAAATGTAAATGGTTCTTAGAATCCTGCAAGCCAGAAAAAAATAAATACACAGACCGATTTATCTGGACACACCATGTCTGGGAAGGTCAAGAACCAATTTACAATATTCATGGATGGCTGAGAGGCATTTCTGACCGTGAAGGTGCTGTAGCTACTAATTGCTTTTCTACTCAGCCTGCATTAAATTATGGATTTGGAGAAGTTACAGAACCATGGCAGTTTAGGGCTGATTCAGAGGAAGCAGAAAAAGGAAGACTGCTTCTTATGGATATTATGTCCTTTTGGATAGATATGGGCTGTGATGGATTTAGAGTAGATATGGCAGCAAGTTTAGTTAAAGCAGACCCTGACCGCAAATGGACAAGTCTTCTTTGGCAAAAGATACGAGCATGGATGGATAAAAAATATCCTGATGCTGTACTTATTTCAGAGTGGGGCAATCCCGCTCAATCACTTGCTGCTGGCTTTCATATGGATTTTTTGCTGCACACAGGTTCTTCACACTATATGGATCTTTTCCGTGTAAATCCATATTTTTCTAAAGAAGAAAAAGGGGATATAAGCGAATTTGTAAAAACTTATAAAAAGATGCAAGAGGCTGTTAATGGCAATGGACTGTGCTGTATTCCATCTGGCAACCATGATATGAAACGTATGCGTCATACACTCGATGAAGAAGAAATGAAGATTGCATTTGCTTTCTTGCTGACTATGCCAGGCTGCCCTTATATCTATTATGGAGATGAAATAGGTATGCGTTATATAGAAAATATGACATCTAAAGAGGGTGGATATGAACGCACTGGTTCAAGAACACCTATGCAGTGGGACAGTACAACAAATGATGGTTTTTCGTCAGCAAGCAGGGAAAAACTGTATCTGCCTACTGACCCTGACATTAAACGTCCAACCGTAGAAAAACAGTTGGCAAATACAAATTCTCTACTAAATATGGTTAAAAAGCTGCTTGTTCTGCGTCAGTCACACACTGCACTGCAAAGCAACGCAGCCCTTAATTTTTTGTATGCCATGCCAGAGTCATATCCATTTATATATGAGCGACAAAATGAAGAAGAAACTGTGCTTGTAATATTAAACCCTGTATGCCACAGTGTTTCATGTAGCTTTAAAGATAACTTAGGGCAGATACTTTTATCATATAATGGAATAGCAAGCTTTAAAGATGGCAAGCTTTTTGTTCCTGCATCTAGCTTTACAATTTGCCAACAGAAACCTTGCGCATTGTAGCAATATAGCTAGTAATTAAAACTACATCTGCACCAGCCCAAGCAAGAACTTCTGCGAGAAAAACTCCAGTTTCGCCTATATAATTTGGGAGAATTAATACAGCAGATGTTCGCATTATAAGTTCTGCAATACCTGATACCATAGGAAGTACAGTATTTCCCATACCCTGCAAAGAAGAGCGAAACACATATAATATATAAAGAACTGGGAGGCAGATACACATAATGGTTAAATAGCGATAAGCTACTGAGATTGTCTGTACTGCCTCTTCTCCATTGCCAGATACAAAACCACTTATAATCATCTTGCCACATATAAGCATTACACTTGCAATTATAACAGAAGTCAGCACTGCTACTCCAATAGCAGATTTAACTCCTTTACGTATTCTGTCTATATTGCGTGCTCCAAGGTTTTGCCCCACATATGTAGTCATGGCAAAGCCATAGGAAGAAGTGGCAATTTCAAGCACTCCATGTAACTTGCTACCTGCTGTAAATCCTGCGATAAATACAATGCTGAATTGGTTTACTACAGACTGCACAAGCATACCTCCACAAGCAATAAGTATATTTTGTAATGCCATTGGCGAACTTACAATAAGCATATTTTTAGCCAGTTTTTTCTGGATATGCAAATTTTCTCTTTTCAGATGTAAAAACTCAATCTTTTGTACATATATAAAGCAAAAAACACATGAAACAAACTGCGCTATAAGGGTAGCTATTGCAGCTCCAGCTATTCCTAAGTAAAATACCCTGACAAATAAAATATCAAGAATGACATTTACAACCGAAGCCAGCATCATTGCGTACAAAGGAGTCTGTCCGTCACCAAGTGAGCGCAGGATAGATGCAAGCAGGTTATATGCTGCAATAACAGGAATGCCAATAAATGATATGTACAGATAAACTATACTGTAAGAAATGATATTCTCTGGTGTCTTTAACATCTGTAATATAGGATAAGCAAATAAAAGCCCTAAAATCACAAATATCACAGAACTTATAGCTGAGAGCACAATGGAATTTCCTATAACCATACGAAGGCGTTTTTCATCTTTAGCACCAAATGCTTGTGCCATAGGAATAGAAAACCCTTGAGTTAGTCCTTGCATAATCCCAAGCATTACCCAATTTGGCCAAGTGGAAGCTCCAAGAGCAGCCAATGCATTAACTCCTAAGACTTTGCCAACAACCATGCTGTCAACGACGGAATATAGTTGCTGAAATACATTACCTACCATAAGCGGTAGAGCAAAAACCACAATAAGGGAAACTGGTTTCCCCTCTGTCATACTTTTAATACGATTTGACATAATAACACCCCCATGTATTTAAAAAGATTATATGCAGATGTTTTTTAATTATATGAAACTATTACTTTAATGTCAATCATAAATTCAGCTATTTTTAATAACTGGTTTTTTCTTAGTAACAAGTTCTTTCCATATAGCTGGATGAAATAGCAAAAGAAGAGGAAATAATTCCAAACGTCCAGCCAACATATCAAACATAAGCACAAACTTTGAAAAAATACTAAAACTTCCAAAATTTTGTGTAGGGCCAACTCCTGCAAGACCTGGTCCCATATTGTTCATAGTTGCTAAGACAGCAGTAAAATTTGTAACTAAATCTTTATCATCAAATGAGATGGCAAAGACAGACAGTGAAAAAATAACTGTAAAAGTAACAAAATAAACATTTGTTGCACGCACTACTTCATGTTCAACAGGTTTTCCATCTATTTTAATTTTTATTATGCTTTTAGGATGAATATAAGATGTCAGTTCTTTTTTTATTGATTTAAACAAAATTATAATTCGTGAAACTTTTATTCCACCGCCAGTACTTCCAGCACATGCTCCAATAAACATAACCAGTACAAGCACAGTTTTGGAAGTCTGTGGCCACAAATCGTAGTCAGTTGTAGAAAATCCTGTTGATGTCATAAGAGTAGATACTTGAAAAAATGTGTGCCGCATGGCATCAGATATGGGGTGTATTGTATCTGATATATTAAAAAATATAATAATAGAAGATACAATAACTATAACAAAGTATGTCCTTACCTCCTCTATGCTTAATGCTTTTCTCCATTTACGATATATAAACAGATAATACACATTAAAATTCACACCAAATAAAAACATAAATATGGCTACAACCCATTGTATATAAGGTGAATATCCGCCGACACTGCTGTTTTTCACTCCAAATCCGCCAGTTCCTGCAGTACCAAATGTAATTGTCAGCGTATCAAACAGATTTAGACCTCCTGCAAGCATAAAGATTATCTGTATTAATGTAAGTCCAAAGTAAATAACATATAAAAGCCTTGCAGTGGTTTTAATTTTGGGCACTAATTTTCCAACAGATGGTCCTGGGCTTTCAGCACGCATAAGGTTAAATTGTGAGCCTCCGCTTAATGGGATAATAGCAAGCAGAAAAACTAGCACTCCCATTCCACCAATCCAGTGTGTAAAACTGCGCCAGAATAAACTGCACTTAGAAAGTGCTTCAACATCATTTAATATAGATGCACCTGTTGTAGTAAAACCTGATACTGTTTCAAAAAGTGCATCAGTAAATGAAGGTATTTCCCCTGTAAGGAAAAATGGCATTGCGCCAAATATGCTGATTACAATCCAGCTTAGTGCAGTAGTAATGCTTCCTTCTTTTAAATAAAATACAAAGCTTGCAGGTTTTTTTAAAGTAAGAAGTATACCAAGGACACCACATACAACTGCTGTAAATAAATAGTAAAATCCTTCTGTTTCTCTATAAATAATTGCGGTAAGGCATGGAAAAAGAAACAGAATAGATTCAATTTTAAGAACATATCCTAAAATATACCTGATTATAGAATTATTCATAGCGTCCCCCCTATAATAAAATATCTTGGATATTGTCAAAACCAGTGTGTGTAGTTACAATTACAACTTTATCACCAGGAATTATTATATCTGTTCCAGAAGGAATTATTGTGCGTCCTTTTCTGTAAATACAGCAAAGCAAAAGCTTTTTTTTAAGTTTCATATTCATAATAGGGATATTGGTTACTTCTGATTCCTCTTCTACTAAAAATTCGATTGCTTCTACACGTGAGTTAAACATATGATAAAGTGTTTCAATGTTACTGTTCATAGATGCTTTTTTTGCACGGACATATGCAATAATTGCTTCTGCAGTTATGTATTTAGGATATATTACACTTCCTAAATCCAAGTTGCTTATTACACCTTTAAAGTTAATTTTGTTAATTTTTGTAATTACTTTAGCATTAGAGATTTCTCTTGCAAATAAAGTAAGAAGTATATTTTCTTCATCTATTCCTGTAAGTGGAACAAATGATTCAACATATTCAATACCTTCTTCCATTAATAGCTCCTCGTTTGTGCCATCTCCATTAATAATAATTGCACCTGGCAGCAGTCCGCTAAGTTCATTACAACGAATAGTGTCGTTTTCTATAATTTTTACTTTAATGCCCATAGGAAGCAGTTGTTTTGCGAGATAGTATGCAGATTTTCCACCTCCTATAATCATTGTGCTGTTGACCTGTTTTGTATCAAACCCGATTTTTTTTAGAAAATTTCTTGAACTTTCACGGGAAGAAATAAAGGAAATTATGTCATCAGCAGCAAATCTGAATGTTCCTGATGGAATGGTAATTTCACCACTGCGTTCTACAGCGCAGAATAATATATTTTGTGAAATTTTTTTCTTGCCAAGGACAGCTATTGTTTTTTTAACTAGGATATTGTCTTTAGGCAATTTAAATGTAATAATTTCTACTTGTCCGTGTGCGAAAGAATTTACTTCTAAGGCAGTGGGCAGATAAAGAAGTCTAGCTACTTCAGTTGCGGCAGCAAGTTCAGGGTTAATAATCATGGCAAGTCCTAGTTTTTCTCTAAGATATGCACTTTCTTCGCTGTAGTCAGGAGTGCGTACACGAGCTATAGCTGCACAGTTTCCAACACGCTTTGCGACAGTGCAGCATAGAAGGTTTAATTCGTCAGAGTCAGTTACAGCAATTAATAGGTCTGCGCTTTCAATGCCAGCTTCCATCTGCACTTTATAACTTGCACCATTTCCAGTAAGTCCCATAACATCATAAGCATTGGTAAGGTGCTGAATTTTTAGGGAATTTTTGTCAATTAATGTGATATCATGGCTTTCTTTGGAAAGTTGCTCTGTTAAAGTCGCTCCAACTTTTCCACAGCCAACAATAATAATATTTAATCCCTTTTCTTTCTGGGATTTTGATTTAAACATTTTAACCTCATTTCTGCGCTGTTATTTTGGGTACAGGCTTGTGATATGTAATATACTATATAATCATATATTTAGACAGCGCACAGACTTTAGCCTGTCTGATTATATATTATCACTATATGACAAGAATTGCATTAAAAAAATGCAATTCTATCTTGACTTATTTTTAAGTAAATAGTAATATATCAGACAGAGTGAGGCATAAAACCATATGATGTCACATGAAGGGGTACACCACCTTGGGTGTAGTTTCTTTGTGTGGCATTTTTGTTTTATGGAAAAATATATTTTATTATAAGAGAGGAGAATCCAAATGGTACAGATAAATGGAGAAAGTGTTAATGCAGCAGGAAAGAATCTGAAAGAATATCTTGAAGAAAATGGCTATATAATAGAGGGCATAGCTGTTGAACTTAATGAATTAATTGTTCCAAAGGATAAATATGGTGAAACTGTTCTATCAGATGGTGACGTTGTTGAAATTGTAAGCTTTGTAGGGGGTGGAGAAGAAGAGAGTGACACTTTTGTATTAGGCGGCAAGGAATTTAGTTCACGTTTTATACTTGGTTCGGGCAAGTATTCTATGGAGCTTATAAAGGCTGCTGTAGAAAATGCAGGGGCTCAGATTATCACGCTTGCTGTACGCCGTACAAATACAAAGAAAAATGAGAATATACTTGATTATATACCAGATAATGTAACACTTCTTCCAAATACATCTGGAGCAAGAGACGCTAAAGAGGCTGTAAGGATTGCAAGAATGTCAAGGGAGCTTGGCTGTGGAAACTTTGTAAAGATTGAAATTATGAGGGACAGTAAATATCTGCTGCCTGATAATGTGGAAACAGTTAAGGCTACAGAGATGCTTGCTAAAGAAGGTTTTGTCGTGCTTCCATATATGTATCCTGACCTTTATGTTGCAAGAGAACTTATGAATGCAGGGGCAGCAGCAGTTATGCCGCTTGCTTCTCCTATAGGCTCTAATAAAGGTCTTGCTACTAAAGAATTTATACAGATATTAATAGATGAGATTGATTTGCCTGTAATAGTTGATGCAGGGATAGGAAAACCTTCACAGGCGTGCGAAGCTATGGAGATGGGTGCGGCAGCGATTATGGCAAATACAGCCATTGCTACAGCGGGAGATATACCTTCAATGGCGGGGGCTTTTAAATCGGCTATAGAAGCGGGGAGAAGTGCGTATCTTGCAGGGCTTGGACGTGTGCTTGAGCGTGGTGCTTCTGCATCTGACCCACTTACAGGGTTTTTAAGGGATTAGGGAGGTAAATTATGGCACAAAATCAGTTTTTTGTAGATTCAGACAAATTAAGTACAGCTGCATTAGAGCATAAACACTTGCTTGAAAGTGACCCTTCAGCGAGAACAAATCATATGGAATATATGCCAGGCATGGAAAAAATTTCTTCTGATATTATGGATAAAGTTTTAGATGCTGTTTCTACATACAATTATGAAAAGTATACAAAAACAGATGTAAAAAGGGCACTAGATAGCCAAACATGCAGTATAGAGGACTTTAAGGCACTGCTTTCACCTGCTGCAATGCCATTTCTTGAACAGATGGCGCAAAGAGCCAAGTCTGAAACAAGCAAGCACTTTGGAAATACTGTTTATATGTTTACACCACTCTATATTGCTAATTACTGTGAAAACTATTGTATCTACTGTGGATTTAACTGTTATAATGACATTAACAGGAAGAAGTTAAATGCACAGGAAATAGAACACGAAATGAAAGTTATTGCGGATTCAGGTATTGAGGAAATACTTTTGCTCACAGGTGAAAGCAGGAAAATGAGCGATGTAAAGTACATAGGTGAAGCATGTAAGATGGCTAGTAAGTATTTTAGAAATGTAGGGCTTGAGATATACCCTGTTAATAGTGATGAATATAAATATCTTCATGAATGTGGCGCAGATTATGTAACAGTATTTCAAGAAACATATGATTCAGTCAAATATGAAACACTTCACCTTATGGGACATAAAAGAGTATTTCCTTACAGATTTGAAGCGCAGGAACGTGCTATAATTGGAGGCATGAGAGGTGTTGCTTTTTCTGCTCTTTTAGGACTTGCCAATTTTCGTAAAGATGCACTTGCTACAGCATTGCATGCATATTATCTGCAAAGAAAATACCCACATGTAGAGTATTCCCTATCATGTCCTAGGTTAAGACCAATTATAAATAATGACAAGATAAATCCACTTGATGTGCATGAGAAAGAACTTTGTCAGGTGATTTGTGCGTACAGGATTTTTCTGCCATATATAGGAATAACGGTATCGTCAAGGGAGGAGAAACATTTTAGAGATGGTATAATAAAGATTGCAGCTACAAAGGTTTCTGCCGGCGTATCTACTGGAATAGGCGACCATGAGAGCAAGTACGAAGGCTGGAATGATGAAGATGCTGGAGATGAGCAATTTGAGATATCTGATGCAAGAAGTTTTGATGAAATGTATGGGGATATAGCAGCCGAAGGGTTACAGCCAGTTCTTAATGACTATGTTTATGTATAAACAGAGGTAGTATATGGAATATAAAGTAATATGTGTTACAAACCGTCACCTTGTAAATGGCAATTTATGTACACATCTTGCAAAAATTTTTAAGAGTTTAAATAAGCCTGATATTCTTATTTTAAGAGAAAAGGATATGCAAATAGATGAGTATACAGACCTTGCAAAAAAGGTATCAAAGCTTTGTAAGGACAATGATGTGATATGTATATTGCATTCATTTAAAGATGTGGCAAAAGATACTAAAGCAGATGGTATACACTTTTCATTTTCTGCATTTAGTACTATGCCTGAAAGTGAAAAAAAGAAATTTAATATAATTGGTGTATCTGTTCATTCAAAAAAGGAAGCTAAGGAAGCACAAAAATTAGGCGCATCATATATTATAGCAGGACATATATTTGAAACAGAATGTAAAAAAGGAGTTTGTCCTCGAGGTCTTAGCTTTCTTAAAGAAATATGTAATGAAGTCGATATTCCAGTATATGCAATTGGAGGAATAAATGAAATGAATGCTGCATTGTGCATTGAAGCAGGAGCAGCAGGTGTATGTATGATGTCTGGTTTTACAAATATCTAAAATGTCATAAAAATAAGCTGTAATTTTTTAATATACAGCTTATTTTTAGTCCGACCAATATACGAAATTGCCTTCCTACAAACCCACCTCTTAAAATTAAATAAAACCAGCTATGTTTATTTAAAATTTAATTACCCGATACAGTCATATTATACAACTATTTTCGGCTAAAAGCTAGTCATTTTCACCGTTTTAGGATGAATGACGGCTCTAGGGGAATGAATAACAAATATAATATAGAAATTGTCATATCAGTTATAATATGGTAATATAAAGTCGTAAGTATTAAAAAGCTAGGAGAGGAGGACCATGTTTTCAATTTTAATATTAGAGGATAATTTAGCACAGTTAAACAATGTTAAGAAGTTAATTACAGATAGATATCCTACATGGGATATTTATACTGCACAAAACTGCGAAGAGGCAGAGAAACTTCTCGATATATGTAAATTCAATATATTTTTAATTGATATTGAATTATCAGAAGATACATCAGAACCTGACGGGCTGGATTTTGGAAAGATGGTAAGGGACATGCAAGATTATAAGCATGTTCCGGTCATGTTTTTTTCAAGGTTTGCAGATAAAGCACTTATGGCATTACAGCAAATCCATTGTACTTCATATCTTGTAAAACCATATACAAAAGAACAGCTTATAGAAGCAATAGATTATGCAGCGGAAACAGAACAAGAATCTGAAGATGTACTTCTTTTAAAGGACTCAAATGGTGTTTATCAGATGATTCTTCCAATGAACATAGAATATCTTGAAACAAATGGGAAGAATATTATAATCAATATAAATGCATCTGTTATTACTATTGCTAATTATACTGTAACTAAAATTTTGGAAATATTGCCGAATTATTTTATAAGATGCCATAAAAGGTATATTATAAATAAGAAGAAATTGCTTTCATATGACAAATCAACTCAGATGGTGCGTCTTGAATGCTGTAGTATTCCTGTAGGTAGAAGATATAAACATGATTTAGAGAAGTTTCTGGATTTATGAAAGCGGAAAATAGGGTGGTTCTATATAAGAACAAAACTTTATTAAGGGAGATGATAAAGTAATGGATAAGTGGCTCTTAGAGCAGATAAAAAAAGTTACCCCAGAAGAACAGGCCTATCTGGACGGAGATGTAAATGTGCAAAGGAACATATATACAAAAAAAGATATAGATGAAATTGACCATCAGATGTTTTTAAAACAGGGAAAGTTAGTAACAGTACGACATCACAGCCGTTTTGTAAAATTTCCACTACATAGTCACAACTACATTGAAATAATGTATGTGTGCAATGGTGAAATTACACATTATATTAATGGCAAAGAGATAATTATGCATTCAGGGGATATGCTCTTTATGAACCAGCATGTAAAACATGCAATAAAAATAGCAGGAGCAGATGATATCGGAATTAATTTTATCGCATTGCCAGAGTTTTTTGATATTCCATTTCAGATGATGAAAAAACATAATATAATTGCAGATTTTTTAGTTGGAACGTTAAGACAGAATAATCCTGTACCACAGTATCTGATATTTCAGTTAAAGGAGAATAAACCTATATTAAATCTAATGGAAAATATGATTGATTCTATTATATTTGAAAATGAAAATGAGGACGTAATAAACCAGTATTCTATGGGACTGGTTTTTTTATATATAATTAATCATATGGAAATGCTGGCAGAAAATTCATCACAAAGTTATGAAGATATCGTTATACAGACAACTTTAAAATATATTGATTCTGAATATAAAACAGCATCTTTAAGCCATATTGCAGAGAGTTTTAAACAGTCGCTGCCTGCTATAAGCAGGCTTATTAAAAAAAATACAGGGTTTACTTTTCTGGAGCTTTTGATGCGCAGGCGTTTTCAGAAAGCTGTTATGCTGCTTTTAGATACCAAACTTTCAGTAGAAGAGATTGTTGCAGATATAGGTTATGAAAACCAGAGTTATTTTTACAGGCAGTTTAAAAAGCGTTATGGAATGACACCAAGTAAATATCGTATAGAACATAAAAATGATAAAATAGTAAAGATATAAAAATGGGCAGTATTTTTGTTAATTCAGGACATGATAAAAAAATAGTAGATATATTATAATAAAAATACTTAAATATTACGGCTAAGTCAACAGGCGCAGAGATTAAACTAGTGTTTAATCTTGACTGAGAGGAGGAAATAAAATGGCTTCATATTATCTGGCGGTGGATATCGGCGCATCAAGTGGCAGGCATATCTTAGGACATCTTGAAGATGGAAAGATGATTCTAGAAGAAATATACCGCTTTGAAAATGGTATGGACAAGAAGGACGGAAAGCTTCTGTGGAATACAGAACACTTGTTTACAGAAATTGTAAATGGAATGAAAGTCTGTAAGAAACTGGAAAAGATACCATACAGCATGTCTATTGATACTTGGGCAGTAGATTATGTGCTTTTAGACGAGCATGACAATGTCTTGGGCGATACCTACGGATATAGAGATGGCAGGACAGAGGGCATGGATAAAGAAGTGTATAAGATAATTCCAGAAAAAGAACTGTATCAGAGAACAAGAATACAAAAGCAGATTTTTAATACAATTTACCAGCTTATGGCTGTTAAAGTACAAGAACCCAAACTTTTAGAAAAGACAAAGACGTTTCTTATGCTGCCAGATTATTTCCAATTTTTGCTTACAGGAAATAAGGTTTCTGAGTATACAAATGCGACATCTACACAGCTTGTAAGTCCTATGGATAAGCAGTGGGATATGGGACTTATTGAAAAGCTTGGATATCCAAAAGATATATTTCTGCCACTTAATATACCTGGAACAGAAGTTGGAGATTTGAAAAAGGAAATATATGAAGAAGTTGGATTTAATTGTAAGGTAGTGCTTTGTGCAAGCCATGATACAGCTTCTGCTGTTATGGCAATGCCGCTTGAATCTGACAGCGGACTTTATATTAGTTCTGGTACATGGTCTTTAATGGGAACTGAGCTTAAACAAGCAGATTGTAGTGAAGAAAGCCGTCAAGGAAACTTTACCAATGAAGGCGGATATGATTACCGTTTCCGCTATTTAAAGAATATTATGGGGCTTTGGATGATACAGTCTGTAAGGCATGAATTAAAAGATGTATATTCATTTGCACAGTTGTGTGACTTAGCAGAGGGATGCAAGGAATTTCCTTCTCGTGTAGATGTAAATGATTCTGTATTTTTAGCACCAGAGAATATGACAGAGGCAATTAAAGATTATTGTCACAAGACAGAGCAGCCTGTGCCAGAGACTACAGGCGAGATTGCTACAGTAATCTACCAAAGCCTTGCACAGTGTTATGGTAAAACGGTTGAGGAGATAGAACAAAATACAAAAGATAAATATGACTGTATTTATATTATAGGTGGTGGCTCTAATGCGGCTTACTTAAACCAGCTTACAGCCAATGCAACAAAAAAGACAGTTTATGCAGGCCCTGGTGAGGCTACAGCGATTGGAAATATGATGGCACAGATGATACAGGGGAAAGAGTTAGAAAATTTAGCAGAAGCAAGAAAGTGTATATTTAATTCTTTTGGAATTAAAAAGTATGAACCTCAAAATTTATAAATATATAAAAAAGGAGATAAGATATGGCAAGTAAAGAGAGATTTGAATCAGCAAAAGAGTGCTATGCAGGGATTGGAGTAGATGTACAGAAAGCAATGGATAAGCTTAAAACAGTACCAATTTCCCTTCACTGTTGGCAGGGAGATGATGTACGTGGATTTGACCAAAAGTCTGATGGCCCGCTTACTGGTGGCATACAGACAACAGGTAATTACCCTGGACGTGCTCGCACACCAGAGGAACTAATGGCAGATATTGACAAAGTATTGTCACTTTGCCCAGGTGCAAAAAAGCTTAACCTTCATGCAAGTTATGCTATTTTTGATGAAGAAAACGGCGGATGGGTTGACCGTGATAAGATAGAGCCAAAGCATTTTAAGAAATGGGTTGATTTCTGTAAAGAAAGAAATCTCGGATGTGACTTTAATCCTACTTTCTTTTCACATCCAAAATGTGACCCTCTTACACTTTCTTCACCAGATGAAGAGACAAGGAAGTTCTGGATTGAACATGGTAAAGCATGTATTCGTATTTCACAGTATCTTGCTGAAGAACTTGGACAGCCATGTGTAATGAATATCTGGACAGGTGATGGCTATAAAGATGTTCCTGCTGATAGAAAAGGTCCACGTGAGCGTTATAAAGATTCTATTGACCAGATTTTATCTGAGGAATACGATTTTAACCTTGTAAAACCTTGTATTGAATCTAAAGTATTTGGTATTGGTGTAGAAGCTTACACTGTAGGAAGCTCTGAATTTTCATTAAGCTATGCTGCTATGAATAAAGATAAATGTATTCCTCTGATGGATAATGGTCATTATCATCCAACAGAAGTAGTTTCTGACAAGATACCTGCACTGCTTACATTCTTCCCAGAAATCGCACTTCATGTTACAAGGGGAGTAAGATGGGATTCTGACCATGTTGTACTGTTTGATGATGAAACTAAAGAAATCTGCAAGGAAATTGTACGCTGTGGCGGATTGGATGGCTCTGTAAATATTGCATTAGATTACTTTGACGCTTCCATTAACCGTATTTCAGCATGGGCAGTAGGCTTTAGAAATGTACAGAAAGCATTGCTCCTTGCATTGGTTACTCCGAATGATGATTTGAAAGCATTGCAGGATAACAGTAGCTTTACAGAACTTATGGTAAAACAGGAAGAACTTAAAACAATGCCATTTGGCGATATATGGGATGAGTACTGCCGTCAGTGCAATGTTGCTGTTGATGGTGAGTGGTTTGATGACATACTTGCTTATGAGCGTGATATACTGGCAGAAAGATAATTATATATTGTAAAAAAATAAAAATTTTAATATAATAGAAAGGGGCTTGAAAATGGGTATCTTAGACGTAAAATTTGTACAAGGATTTATTCGTATGTGCGATGATGGATGGCAGCAGGGCTGGCATGAAAGAAATGGTGGCAACTTATCATACCGCATAAAAGCAGAAGAAGTTGAAGAGGTAAAGCAGTTTTTTGGTGAGCCAGGTGAGTGGCGTGAAATTGGCACTTCTGTTCCACAGCTTGCAGGGGAGTATTTTATGGTAACAGGAAGTGGAAAATACTTCCGCAATGTTATATTAGACCCAGAAGACAGCACATGTATTATCGAATTAGATGACAAGGGTGAGAATTATCGAATTTGCTGGGGTATGGTAAATGGTGGCAGACCTACAAGCGAGTTGTCAAGCCATCTTATGAATCATGAAGTAAAGAAAGCTGCTTCAAATGGTGCACATAGAGTTATCTATCACGCACACACAACAAATGTCATTGCACTTACATTTGTGCTTCCGCTGGAGGATAAGGTATTTACAAGAGAATTATGGGAAATGGCCACAGAGTGTCCTGTTGTATTTCCATCTGGTATTGGCGTAGTTGGCTGGATGGTTCCAGGAGGTCGTGATATTGCTGTGGCAACTAGTGAATTAATGAAAGAATATGATGTAGCAATATGGGCACATCATGGTATGTTCTGCTCAGGTGAGGATTTTGACTTGACATTTGGACTTATGCATACAGTAGAAAAATCTGCTGAAATACTTGTTAAAATGCTGTCAATGCGTCCAGATAAGTTGCAGACAATTACACCACAAAACTTTAGAGACCTTGCAGTTGATTTTAAAGTTACGTTGCCTGAAAAATTTTTATATGAAAAATAGACAGAAAGAAGGAGAGTAAACATTATGGTAAATCGTTTTGTGTTAAATGGAATCTCATATCATGGAAAGGGTGCAATACAGGAAATTCCAGGAATTATAAAGAGCAAAGGGCTTAAAAAAGCATTTATTGCTTCTGACCCTGACCTTGTAAAATTTAATGTTACTAAAAAGGTAACTGACTTGTTAGATGAAAATGGACAGGCATATGAAGTATACTCAGATATTAAGCCAAACCCTACTATTGAAAATGTACAATCTGGTGTAGAAGCTTATAAAAAATCTGGTGCTGACTATATGATTACAATCGGTGGCGGTTCTTCAATGGACACAGGAAAAGCTATAGGAATTATTATTAACAATCCAGAATTTGCAGACGTGCGTTCTCTTGAAGGCGTTGCACCGACAAAGAATCCTACAGTATTTACGATTGCAGTGCCAACTACTGCAGGTACGGCTGCAGAAGCAACTATTAACTATGTAATTACAGATGTAGAAAAGAAACGCAAATTTGTCTGTGTAGATACCAATGACATTCCTAACATTGCAATTATTGACCCAGATATGATGTCAACTATGCCAAAAGGTCTTACGGCTGCAACTGGAATGGACGCTTTAACACACGCTATTGAAGGATATACAACTAAAGCTGCATGGGAACTTGCTGACTGCTTGAACTTAGAAGCAATTCGCCTGATTGCAAAAAGCCTTCGTGCAGCAGTAAACAATGAACCAGAAGGCAGAGAAGGTATGGCACTTGGACAGTATGTAACAGGTATGGCATTTTCAAATGTAGGTCTTGGTATTGCACATTCTATGGCGCATACACTTGGTGCTGTGTATGATACACCACATGGCGTTGCATGTGCAATGATGCTTCCTATCGTAATGGAGTACAATCAGGAAACAACTGGAGAGAAATTTAAAGCTATTGCAGAAGCTATGGGTGTTGATACAACTGGCATGGATCAGGCAGCATACCGCAAAGCTGCTATTGATGCAGTAAGACAGCTTTCTGTTGATGTAGGAATCCCAACAAAACTTGATGCTTTAAAAGAGGAAGACCTTGACTTTTTAGCTGAGTCTGCATATGCAGATGCATGTTGCCCAGGAAATCCAAAAGATACATCAGTAGAAGATTTGAAGGAATTATTCCGCAAATTAATGTAATAATTATTAATTACAAAAATATTATGGTAAGAATTAGGCAGCATTTGTTTAACAGATGCTGCCGTTTGCGCTTAAAAGTTGTCATTCAGGCTAAAAATCTTGTTTCTTTTTAGTATTTTGCTATAATTATAATTATACTGAAACTCCAATTACATCAATTAATATTGAATGTGAATCCCCACATATAATGAATGTAAAGGAAACATATAATCTTGCTGAAAAAATATCTGTAGAACCAGAAAATCACACTGACAAAATTATTTACTCATCTAATAATAAAGATATTGCTTCTGTTGACAATGCAGGATTAATTACAGCACTAAAACCTGGTGACATAGTGATTACAGCGAAATCTTATGTTAAGGGTGTTACAGCTAATATTGCGATTCACGTTCTTTCATCAGGTAAGCCTGCGGAGTCCATTACTCTGTCAAAAGAGCAGATGACACTCCTTGAAGGAGATGCTGAAAAAATCGATGCAATACTTACACCTATAGATAGTGAAGATGAAATCACTTGGAGTTCTGATAATCCTGAGATAGCAACTGTTGATACAGAGGGCAATGTGACAGGTGTTGTTAAAGGAAAGGCTATTATTACTGCAACAATAACTAATGGCGAATCAGCAAGCTGTGCTGTAAAAGTAAAGAAAAGAAGAGGAGAAACTATTATATGCACTTACGATAAAATCCCTAAAAAGATTTATAAATTCAACACTTATAAAATTTCTACAAGCAATGCCATGAAGAAATTATCTCCTACGAAGATAGATTGGACTCTTATAATAGGCAATAAGGATAATATTGTATTGACTCCTGTAGGTGAAAATGGTAAAGATGGCTGTGATTTATATGTAAAACAGGTAAATTCCGATTTTACTAAAAGAAGAGGAGAAAAGTTAAGACTTCAAGCTATTGCTACTTATATAAAAACAAATAAGAAAGGTGAAGTTACAAAGACACGCACATATAAAAGAAATATAACATCATATAATTTAAGCTATGAATTAGTATTAGATACAAAAGATATTAGTATTATCAAAAAGGGAGAGACAATACCATTAAATGTTATTTTTAATGATGGTGATGCAGATGACCAACCTACTAATTCAAAGATAAAATGGATGATTACAGATGCTGCAGGTAAAAAGGATAGAAAAGGTGGAAAAGTTATTTCGGTAAATAGTAAGGGAATTATAAAATCAAAAACCCCAGGTGTAACTTATGTTACTGCATTTGCAGTAGATAGTTATATTAGAACAAGCAAGAGTTATACAGTAAGTGATACGATTAAAGTTACATGTGTACCAGTAACTTCGGTTGCATTCTCTGAAACTTCACTTTCACTTGCTAAGTTAGGCACATCTAATCTAAAAGAAAAACTTATATTTAACAATGGCACAGAAGAACCATTTAATAAAGATGGAATGAAATTAAAATGGAGCAGTAGTAATAAACAAATTGTTTCTGTTAATAAAAATGGAGTTGCTAAAGTAACAAATAAAGCAAACTCAGGAGAGACATGTAAGATTACAGTAAAGGCAACAGGAGGTGTGCCAAAAGGGCAGACAGTGCCAGAGGCAACGATTGATATTATTGTACAGTAATTAGTATTAGTACGGATATGATAGAAAAGCTTGTAAATTGAATTGAAAAAGGGTAGATAAATTATATAAATAAAACCACTTTTATAACTATTTTAAATGGAAGTGGTTTTATTTTTTGTTGCTAAAAAACCAAAATTCTTGGCGTATAAAATATATTTGTGTAATTTTGTGTAAATATATTGCCCTATTGCATATTATTGTGTATAATATTTTTATAAGGAAAAAGAAATTAAAAAACTTTCTGTCTGAAAAGGAGGCATTTATGAAATATATCTATACTGCAACATTTATACCAAACGAAGATAACACCAAGTTCTATTGCCGAGTTCCTGACCTTCCTGGATGTATTGCTACAGGAAACAGTATTGATAACGCAATAGAAATGATTACTGATGCTGCCAGTGGATGGCTTGTAGTGGCAGAGGATGAAGGGAACAGTATTCCAAAGGCAACCCCACAGTGTGACTTAGATATCCCCTATAATGCTATCTGCTCCATCATCTGCATTGATACGGTTGTTTACCGTGCGGCAACTGATACTAGAGCAGTGCGCAAAAATGTTTCACTTCCTGCATGGATGGCAAACCTTGCAGAAAAGCAAGGGGTAAACTGCTCTCAGGTACTCCAAAACAGCTTAATGCAGTTGTTTGATACGAACATGCAATGCGGTTCTAAGATAACTACAAAATAACAATATTGCCTTTTGAAATAGAAGATATACTATGGAATTTATGCCCACAATAGTAAGGATTTTTATTTGGTTGTAAATTTATTATACAAGGAGGTATCTGTTTTGAATAAAATAACACCAATACCTATAGGAGTAGAATTTTATAAACGAATGATAAGTGAAGGGTATTATTATGTAGATAAAACTTTACTAATACGTGACCTTCTAGCACAAAAAAGTACAGTTACATTATTTACACGTCCCAGACGCTTCGGAAAAACACTTGCACAGACAATGCTCAAAACTTTTTTTGAAAAGGAATTTATGCCAGATGGTACAGTAGCGGATAATTCCATATATTTCCAAGGGAAAAAGATTATGGATGC
>DESG01000043.1 GCA_002361175.1 Lachnoclostridium sp. UBA3320
ATAGATTTTTGATAAAGTTTTGAAAGGAGATATGTAATATGGTATTTTATCCATGTAATTATCGTGGGGGGGGGTATTAGTAATGCCCAAGTTGTGACAGAAGAAGGCAAGTACTCTTTAGATGCGATACAGAATAACCCAGATATTGAGGGCAGTTTAAGGCAGGAAATAGAAAGTGTTTCAGGCAAGATTGATACACATATAGTAAATGCGTGGAATAATTTTAGCGTAATAGAAAGCGCAGGATATATCCATCTTGTTAGAATAAAAATATCAAACATACATATAGATTATCCACTAAGTTTTACTGTAAATGGAAGAGGGTTTATAAAACCAGCGAATCTTAAAATATTATTTCATGATGCAGATAATGCAGACACTGATATTAATAAATGCACTACAGACCTTGTTACACTTGATTATAATTATAAGTTTTATATAGCTAAGGAAACAACTAGCACATGGAATATCTATGTAAACCATATACCATATACAAGCATAGCTATAATAGAAGCAAAGATATTCAAGTCAAAAAGCGCAGATTTTTTCCAAGTAACTTACCCAAATGTTTTAGTAGATTCCCTGCCAGATGGCAGTTTGGAATTTACAACGGAATAAAATTTAAAAAGGACTGATTAATATATGGATAGTTTTATATCCTGGATAGGTGGAAAAAAGTTATTAAGGAAGGAAATTTTGAGCCTATTTCCTGAAAAGAAAACATTTGACCGCTATGTTGAAGTATTTGGCGGAGCTGGTTGGGTACTGTTTGCATCAGATAGACACGCAGAAACAGAAGTCTATAATGATATTGATAGTAATCTTGTGAATCTATTTAGATGTGCAAAATATCACCCAGAGGCGTTGCAAAAAGAACTAGATTTTATATTGATGTCAAGAGAGCAATTTTTTGATGCAAGGGAACAACTAAAAATGCGTGGTTTGACTGATATTCAAAGAGCAGCAAGGTTTTTCATTCTGATAAAGGAAAGTTTTGGAAGTGATTTGCATTCTTTTGCAGTACGTCCTAAAAATATGATAAATGCTGTGGTATATATCTAAAATATCAAAAAGATTAAAAATGGTTATCATAGAAAATCAAAAATTTGAACATATTTTAAAAACATATGATAGAAACAGCACTCTATTTTACTTAGACCCACCGTATTATAGCGTAGAAAGTTACTACCGAGACAATTTTAAACCAGAAGACCACGCAAGACTTAAAAGTATTCTTGACGAGATAAAAGGCAAGTTCATATTATCGTATAATGACTGTGATTATATCAGAGAATTATACAAAGATTATAGTATTGTAGAAGTTGACAGAGGACATAATCTCATGTATATGAGGGGAAATACAAAGCCACGATATAAGGAACTGCTGATTAGAAATTTTTAAACAGATAATCAACTCACTGCAGCTTTCTGAAGTCGTGAATATTGTACTATACTGCACGTCTCTGAAATTTACAGTCAAAAGCAATGTTACTAATTATATAACACTCATAAGATAGATTGCTTCTGTAAATGTTATGGACATGCAGTATAATTATTTTATATTGTATATAAAGGTGTAATTTATGGATAGTTTACAGATATTGAGGTATAAATGGAGTAAGTCCGATTAAGAACATCATTTTTGGAATCAAGAACTAGGAAAAATACCTAATGCATTAAACTAATGTACTAGGTATTTTTAGTCAACTAGAGCAAGATATAATCATATTTAGTAAAGTTTAATTAGTAACAAAATAATTACACAAAACTCCTGTAAAACCTGTAAATAAAAGAATAAACAATTTCAAACTTTAAGAAAGGTTTAAGGAATAAATTCTCTATTTTATGATATATTATTCTAAACGGATTAAATATACTTATAATATTTTACAACAGTTTTAGAGGAGAAATTATTTTGGAAAATAAAACAGATTTTAAAATATCAAAGCGTACAATAATATGGATATGTATCTTATGTGCAGCAATGTTTGCTGCCAGTATTATAATTGCTCAAGACGTTTCATCAAGATATGAAAATACATATTCTATAGAAACGTCCAAGCTCCACATATATAGTTAAATTAGTTTTTGTCCACAATTTGGACAGAAATTACTGCCAGTTGTCTTCTGTCCGCAATTTGGACAGAAGTTAGGTATGCTGGCATCTGTATTCTGTGGTTGTACGCTTTTAATACTTTGTCCTACTTGGTTGACCATCTGTCCTGCCATCTGCATTCCCATCATCATTCCTGCCATATCACCAGCAACACTGCCTCCTTTAAGATTTCCTGATGACATTGCATCTGTCATAGATACTTGTTGATATCTTCCTATATCTCCAACCATGCTTTGAGCGGCATTTTTATTAATCATATTCTGTATTTCAGAAGGGTAGTTAAAACTCATAATTTGAAATCCTGTTATTGCCAGTCCATCTTTCATAACCTGCATATCAAGGTCATCTCTAATACCATTAGCTATGTCAAAGGCATTTGCTTGCAAATTAAACATATCTTTGCCTTCTTTAGTAATCCACTTCATAAGCAGTTGGTCAATAACCGAAGTTATACGTAATTTTATATCTTCTACGCAGTACTGTTGTTTCACCCCTGCTATTTTATCTATCAGTGCTACATAGTCATTAACTTTAACCATAAATGTCCCATTTGCACGTATTGGAAGCCCACCAGGCATATTTGGTGCTGGAATATTTATAGGAGTCTTAGTACCCCACTTTATCAAAAATTCCTTAGTATTTACAAAAAGAACTTCAGCACGCATACCGCTGTTAAATCCAAATTTAAATCCTTTTAGCGATGAAAGGAATGGTATAATCTGTGATTCAATATCATATTCACCATCGTCTTTAAAAATACCTTCAATTTTTCCATTGTAAAGAAAGATAGCATCTTGTCCTGGTTTAATTATAAGCTTTGAACCTTTCTTAATCTCACGATTGCTCCATTTCCAAAAAACCATGTCATCCCGCCATTCTTCCCATTCAACTACATTGGCTAACTGCCCTGAAAAAAGTCCCATAAATTCCTCCATTTCTAATAATAAAAGTTAAAAACTTCTTCCGCCTCCACTGCTGTGGCTTGTGCCACCTCCACCACTTTCACTACTGTTATTTGTTTGTTTAGGTTTTGGGGTACGCTTGACAGTTGTATAAGTATATCTGTCAAATCTTCCTATCACTCCTGAATTATTTTTATCAAGATATGTACGACTATTTGTTGTTATGCGTCCACCAGAATTGTATACCATAATTGCAATAGGAAGTATGCCAATAATAAGACATAAAATAAGCTGTATAATTGGTGAAAAAATCACACTATCAAGCTTGGGAGATTTACCCATATATTCATATGATTTATTGCAAAATTTTTCAATAGCAGAATAATACTTTCCTTCAGTCATATCACTATGCATATAGTCAAGTATCTTTGCACACCTTTTGTCTGTAATCATATCCTGTGCAGTACCATATCCCTGTATCTCATATATTCTATCACCAGGACACATTCCTATCATAAGAAATACAACATCTGTTTCCTGTTGTTTTGATACAAACTGTTCCATCTTATATCCAAAATTCATACTTCCGCTTATAAATGGGTCAGTCCAGATATAAACAGAAGTATCATATTCTTTAAGTATACTGTTACATAAATTGTATAATTTCTCTTCTTCATTGTCGGAAATAATATCTGCATCGTCCTGTATAAGTGTTTTGGCATTGGCTGTCATAAAAGGAACAAGGCATGAAAAAAGAATAACAGACAATATAAAAATATATCTGTGTATATTTCTAATATAAGTTATCATAGCACTGGTCCTCCCATTAACACAGTGATTATGCGGCAGATAATAAAAAGCAGCAATGTAACTGCCGCCATGCTGCTTATAGCTTTAGCTTTGTTTAAAGGCGGCATACCTGCTATCTTGCCAGTCTGTCCATTCATTGCAAAAGTGTACTCTGAATGGTCATAGTCATAATAAACAATCCATACAGGGAAAAGCACATATTCTGCACTGCGCTGCATAATATGACATTCATGATTTACTGTATGTACAGAAGAGTACCCTGTAATACTGCTGGCTATATATTCTTCCATATAGCCGGTTACACGCTCTTGTATACGTGAAAACATTTCTTTATCGGTGTAGTTGTATTTTTCTGATATAAATCCTGCAAGATAGGGTGTATTAAAGTTTTTCATACCACTGTAATCAAACGGTTCAAGTTTATCCATAAGGTTGTCAGGCATTTTCTCTGATGCATCAGCAGGAATGTTATTGTACTTGGCGTCAATTTTTCGGTATACATCGTAATGATGTGTTTTAGTAACAATAAAATCCCCTTCATCATGCCTGTGTATACGTGTACAGTGTGCAAAGACTTCACCATGCCCCTGTACATCATATAGCCAGAAAGGAACATACATGCCTGTAAGGTTTTTAATTCTATCAGCCTGTTTAAAACCTTTAGGCATAAAAAAGCCATGGCGACACCATTTTTTAAAAGCGGTTTCTGCCTCTTTTTTTGATATAGCAAAAGGAATAACTTTAGATGGTGCAAGGACGCCTGACAGCCTGTCACCAAGTATAATAGGTGCACCACAAAAACTGCATTCTGTTGCTGTAGTGTCCTTATCTGTAAGAAGTATTGCACCACAGTTATTACACTGATACTGGTTTACTTCATCACCGTCAAAAGCAGAAGTATGGAAATGCTCTTCAAAGGGCTTAAACTCTCCTGCTTTATAATCGTCTATCACCTCGCTGCGTCCACAACTGTCACAGTACAACCTGCCTGTTTTACTGTCAAAAACCATATCTGCGCCACAGTCTGGACACTTATATTGTATTACCATATATAACCCCTTATTAGCTTTCTATTCCAAGGCTTGCTTTTAATGCTGCAAGCTCGTCTTCAATAGCAGAATCTGCACATGAGCCGTTGTCATACTTTGCCTTTAGGTTTTCTATTTCATCATTATGGTTTTGGTTATTTAACTCTGCCATAGCATTAGCCCTATCAAGCATCTGGTCTGCCTTTTCCTCCATTTTTTCAAAAGCATTGATTGAACTGTTAGCACCATCAGAATTAGAAACCATATTATTTATATGCTCTTGCATACGTGCTATATTGACTTTTGCTTTAACTGTGTTGCGGCGTTCTTCAAGCTCTGCAATATCCTTGACAAGCTTGTCATTCATAGTACGCATTTTCTCTGAAGTTGTATGCGCAGTATCATATATCTGATTTAGCTCAGCCTGTTTGACTAAAAGTGCCTGTTTTTTCTCAAGAAAAAGCCTTGCATCAGAATCATTGCCAGCAGAAACGGCTTTTACAGTATACCTCTGTATTTTTTCAATTTCTTTTGTACATTCGTCAAGTTTTCTCTTTGCCCTTTGCTCATCTGCAATAACTGCAGCAGTTTCAGACTTTACCTTGCCAAGGTCACTGTTTAAATTGCGAAGACACTGGTCAATCATCTTTTCGGGGTCTTCTGCCCTGTCAAGAAGTGCATTGATATTTGATGACATAATGTCTTTAAAACGAGTTAAAATTCCCATAAAACCTCCTTTATGAAAAACTGAATTTTAATATTTAATATCTTTAGAATAAAACTTTTTAACTCAAATGTCAAGAAAAATTATTTTTATTTAATAGAGGTAGACGAATGACAGGGCTATTGTGGGAAGATAGGGCATGGAATGATTATATGTAGTTGTCAAGGGCAACTTCTTTTTTTTGCATCTATAAAAAAATAACTGGATATAACCTATCCAGTTACAAAATACAAATCCAAGGTTCATTTAACAGCAAATGAATATAGTCTCGCTCCATCGGTAACAGGGACTTATCTTTCAATCTATGACGAAGTGACCGTCTGTACTGCATATCACCTGATTTAACATAATCTGCAAAGACAACAATCCATCCTATAATATCACTTAAGATGGTTATTATTAAAAATAAGGTGATTAAAAAATCAATTAACAAATTCCCTCCTGTTCTTTGGCGGCAAACCATCGGAACAAAAGTATTGATATCTACGACTAACTACGATATAATATGTATGTGGCAGTCGTAGATATCATCTATTTGCATGGGTGCTTGCGACACCCTCCAAACTCCCAGATGCTAGTGACATGTGGGAGTGGCTGCCACGATTAAATATAAATCAAATTAATGAAACATCTATATATTACATCTTTTTGACATAATAATCAAGTTTTTTTTATAGTAAGTCTGTCTTATCTGTTTCTGTTTTGTCTATTTTTGTCTCATCACTAATCTTATTCTGTTTTAAATTCTGATTGACAAATACTAACACAATTAAATCGATGACAGCTCCAATAACAAGTGATACAGCAACAAACCTCCAAAGAAATATTGTATTGCTAAATGGGTTAAATAAGATAATACCTGATAGAATCAGTGAAATTAAAGCACCTATTGCCGCAAGATACCACTGTTCTTTTTTCATACGCAGCATATCTACTGCCCACTGTATACGCATAATGCCAGTAAGCAGGATAATCACCCCATATATAACCGTAAGCAATGGAAATGTCTCAATAAACCATTCTGTATGGAACACACAGAATAATCCACATAAAATATAACACAATCCATTTACGAGTCCTTGCTCTTTTTGTGCCTCTACAGGGTCCATTTTAAAATATTTAACTGTTGAAAATAAACCGCTTATAAGCAACAGTGCCCCTGCAACTTTGATAATTCCTGCCGTAAAACCTAGTGGGTCAAGCAATAGCAAAACTCCAACTATAATTTCACATACACACATAATAACTTTTCCAAAAACAGAAGTCCATTTTTTCATATGTAAAACCACCTTTCCACGTTGCTTTATGTTTGTAGTATTTTATTACAATTTTTTCACTATTTCACAAAAATCCTCTTTAACACTCTCATACTTGGAAGGGTCTCGCAAGATTGCTGAGGGATGGTATGTAGCGGTTAAAGCACAGTTTTTCCGATATATCCAAGTGCCATGCTGTTTAGTAATTTTAAAATCTGGTGAAATAATATGCTGCGCAGCAACACGACCAAGACAGACAATTATTTTTGGCTTTAAAAGAAACGTCTCATATTTCAGATATGGAAAACATGCTTCTTTTTCTTCTTCTCTTGGGTCACGATTTCCAGGAGGATGGCATTTTAAAATGTTAGTAATATAAATTTCCTCTCTATTCAACCCACAATCCCGCAAAAGATTGTCTAATATTTTCCCCGACTGCCCAACGAATGGAAGCCCTTGTTGGTTCTCCTGCTCTCCTGGGGCTTCAGCAATTAACATAAGATTAGCCTGATGATTTCCACGTCCCATGACAGGCTGATGTCTGGTCTTACTTAATGGACAGTGAGTACAGACAGAAACATATTGTTCAATATCATTCCATGTATATTGCATAAAATCTCCTTTATAATATATATTTTAAATAATATTATACACATAAACAATGGAAAAAGTAAAGTTATACTCTCCTATTTCCACACCCCGTAAAAAGTAAAATTGGCTATCTCCTACGCCAATAGGAAATAGCCAGTGTCTTAATTAAAATTTAGTTAAGTTTCCGGTGGCAATCATCGGACAGGTCAATATCCTTTGATTGCTTCTAAGCTGATTATAAACTATCTACTAGAGTTTTTCAAGCGAAAGTTTAGGGAATGGGGATGTTTCGGCATCCTCGTTTTTCTATGACGTTTTATTTCATAGAGGTTTGAATTTAAGTGTTGACAAATTATTTTAAAAGAGTATACTAAAGTACAGTTAAATATTTGTTTAAACCGTTGAAATGGAGATAAAAACGAAAGATGTGCTTACAGAGAGCGAGGCATTGCTGGAAGTCTTGCAGTAACAGTTCGTTAAATGGACCATTGAGGGCATAGTCAAAGGGTTTTTTAAACCTGAGTATTCTATGACGTGAAGACTTACGTTAGTTGTCGGGAATATGTTAGTATTTCGCAAAGAGTATGGGAAACCATAAAACAAGGTGGCACCACGGTTAGGGATAATCCGTCCTTGATTATTATTATTTTATTAATAATAGTCAAGGACTTTTTTTGTTGACATAGTAAATTGGTTTTCTCATACAGTTAGGAGGATTGAATGATTAGTTTAGAAGAGGCAAGAAAATTATCGCAAGGGTATAAAATTGTTCCTATAAGTAAGGAAATTTTATCGGACATAACAACACCTATGCAAGTACTTAGGATATTAAAAGGTGTGAGTAGTCATTGTTTTATGCTTGAGAGTGTTGAAAATCAAGAAAAATGGGGCAGATATACGTTTTTAGGATACGACCCTAAGCTTGAGATTACGTGTACTGACGGAGTTATGGTTATAAAAAATGGCAGTGAAAAGATTAAGAATGTAGAGCATCCTGGTGAATATATAAAAGAAATTCTTAAAGAATACACAAGTCCAAAATTAAAAGGGCTGCCAACATTTACTGGTGGGCTTGCTGGATATTTTTCATATGATTATGTTAAATATAGTGAACCAGAATTAAAGCTTGATGCTTATGATGAAGAGGGTTTTAAAGATGTTGATTTGATGCTTTTTGATAAAATTATTGCATTTGACAATCTGCATCAGAAAATAATTGTTATTGCAAATGCAAGTACAGATAATCTTGACAAAGACTATAAACGCTGTATAAAAGAAATTGATGAGATATTAGACCTTATACAAAATGGCACTAAGACTGCCATAGTTCCTGGAAAGATTACAACTGAATTTAAGTCGCTTTTTTCAGAGGAAGAATACTGTAAAATGGTTGAGAGAGCTAAGAAATATATATGAAGGTGATATTTTTCAAGTAGTACTTTCAAATAGACTTGAGGCAGGATATAAGGGAAGCTTACTTAATGCTTACAGGGTGCTTCGTACAATTAACCCTTCGCCGTATATGTTTTATTTTAGCAGTGATGATATTGAAGTAGCAGGGGCATCGCCTGAAACGCTTGTAAAGCTTGAAGATGATGTGCTTCATACATTTCCACTTGCTGGAACAAGACCTAGGGGAAAAAATGAGAAAGAGGATATAGAACTTGAAAAATCTCTTCTAAATGATGAGAAAGAAAAGGCAGAACACAATATGCTTGTTGACCTAGGAAGAAATGATTTAGGTAAGATAAGTAAGTTTGGCACAGTTGAAGTTGAGCACTATATGGATGTATTAAAATATTCTCATGTCATGCATATAGGCTCTACAGTAAAAGGTATTATACGTGATGATAAAAATGGTATTGATGCTGTAGATGCAGTACTTCCAGCTGGTACATTGTCAGGAGCGCCTAAAATAAGAGCTATGGAGATTATTAATGAACTAGAAAACAATAAGAGAGGCATATATGGAGGTGCTATTGGCTATATAGATTTTACAGGAAATTTAGACACATGTATAGCTATAAGGACAGTGTTTAAGAAAAATGGGAAAATATTTGTAAGGTCTGGTGCTGGCATTGTAGCTGACAGTGTGCCTGTAAATGAGTACCATGAGTGTATTAATAAGGCCAAAGCAGTTATGGATGCAGTAAATAAAGGGCAGGAGGTTTTATAGTATGATAGTTCTTATTGATAATTATGACAGCTTTTCTTATAATTTGTACCAACTTGTAGGTACTATTAATCCAGATATAAAAGTTATGCGAAATAATGAACTTAGTATAGAGGAGATAGAAAAGCTTTCTCCATCGCATATTATAATATCTCCAGGCCCTGGAAGACCAAGAGACGCTGGCATATGTGAAGACGTGATAAAATATTTTAAAGGAAAGATTCCAATACTTGGTGTGTGTCTAGGACATCAAGCAGTTTGTGAAGCATTTGGCGCAACTATCTCTTATGCAAAAAAGCTTATGCATGGCAAGGTATCTGTAGTAACACTTGATACAGACTGTTGTTTATTTAAAGGACTTGATAAAAGGATACAAGTTGCAAGATATCATTCTTTAGCTGCACTTAAAGAGACAATTCCTAAAGAGCTTATTATAACAGCAGTAACTGATGATGAGGAAGTTATGGCTGTAAGACACAGAGATTATGAGATATATGGTGTACAGTTTCACCCAGAGTCAATAATGACACCAGATGGAATAAAAATACTTAGAAACTTTTTGGAAATAGATTGATAGATTGGAGTAAAATTATGATTAAAGAAGCAATAAATGTTTTAATACAGGGAAAAAATTTAGAAAATGGAATAATGAAGCAGGTTATGGAAGAGATTATGACAGGCGAGGCAACTGATGCACAAAAAGCATCGTTTCTTACAGCTTTAAGCATAAAAGGAGAAACTATTAGCGAGGTTACAGAGGCAGCAAAGGTTATGGCTTCTAAATGTGCATATTTTAAAAATGATACAGATTCACTTGAGATTGTGGGTACAGGTGGTGATAAATCAAATACATTTAATATTTCAACGCTTTCGGCTATTGTGTGCGCAGCAGCAGGAATACGTGTTACAAAGCATGGAAACCGTGCTGCTTCAAGCAAGTGTGGCACAGCGGATTGCTTAGAGGCACTTGGAGTAAAGATTGATATTGAACCCAAAAAAGCTGAAAAAGTGCTTGAAGATACTAATATGTGTTTTCTTTTTGCACAGAAGTACCATCCAGCGATGCGATTTGTCGGTGCAGTGCGCAAGGAAATAGGTATAAGGACTATATTTAATATTTTAGGACCTCTTTCAAACCCTGCTAAAGCAGATATTCAGCTTCTTGGTGTGTATGATGAGAGCCTTGTAGAGCCACTTGCACATGTGCTTAAAAACCTTGGGCTTAAAAAGATTATGGTAGTATATGGTATAGATTGCCTTGATGAAATTTCAATGAGTGCACCTACAAAAGTGTGTGAATATAAAGATGGCAAGTTTAATTCTTATGAAATTACACCAGAGCAATTTGGATTTAAACGTTGTGGTAAAGAAGAATTATCTGGAGGTACACCAGAGGAAAATGCTGCAATAGCACTAGAAGTTCTCAGTGGAAAACCTAGTGCAAAGCTTGATGCAGTTCTTATAAATGCAGGTGCAGCTCTTTATATTGCATCTAATGGCATTACGATTGCTGATGGCATTGTTAAAGCAAGGGAAATAATAGAAAATGGTGCAGCTAAAGCAAAGCTTGAAGAATTTATTAAAGCAACAGCTGCTTAGATGTGTATTTAGGCAAAAATAGAAATGAGGAATTGTTGTGAATATATTAGAAGAAATAGCCAAAAAAACAAGAGAGCGCATAGAAAAAGAAAAGCAGATTAAGCCGTTAGAAAAACTTAAAAAAGAAGCGATGGCATTAAATACTGATACAGGTTTTCCATTTGAGAAAGCGATTAAAGAGAAAACATTGTCTTTTATATGTGAAGTAAAAAAAGCTTCACCATCTAAAGGGCTTATTGCAAAGGATTTTCCATATATAAATATTGCAAAAGAATATGAACTTGGAGGAGCAAGTGCCGTTTCAGTTTTAACAGAGCCATTTTATTTTATGGGTTCGGATAAATATTTGCAAGAAATAAAAGCAAATATCTCACTGCCAGTTATAAGAAAAGATTTTACTGTAGATGAATATATGATATATCAGGCAAAAGTTATAGGTGCTGACGCAGTCCTTCTTATATGTGCAATACTTGATGACTATAAGCTTAAACAGTTTTTTAAAATTGCAGATAGTCTTGGGTTATCTGCACTTGTAGAAGCACATGATGAAGAAGAAGTTAAGCGTGCAATTAATGTAGGTGCAAGGATAATAGGTGTAAATAACCGTGATTTAAAGACATTTAAAGTTGATATTCATAACAGTATAAATTTGCGCAAATTTGTGCCAAAGAATATAATTTTTGTGTCTGAAAGCGGAATACGTGATAAAGAAGATATAACAGAGCTTGCAGCTAATGGTACAGATGGTGTACTTATTGGAGAAACTATAATGCGAGCTGGCGCAGATAGGGTGAATACATTAAAAGAGTTAATAGCGGCAACTGTGTAAGGCAAAAAAGAAAGGCGGATTATATGTCGAATGTGAAAGTAAAGATATGTGGATTAAGGCGTATAGAAGATATAGAATATGCCAATATGCTTTTGCCTGACTATATAGGATTTATATTGGCTGATGGGTTTGTACGCCAGATAACAAAAGAAATGGCGTGTGAATTTTGCAGTCAGCTTGACAGAAGAATTAAAAGAGTAGGAGTGTTTGTAAATCAGTCTGTAGAAACTGTGGCAGAGTATATAAACTGTGGCATTATTCAGTATGTACAGCTTCATGGTGATGAGGACAATTTATATATAGAAAAACTTAAGAAATATATTAAAAATGACTTTGGTATTATTAAAGCTGTAAGAGTACGAAATGCAGAAGATATTGAAAAAGCAAAAGTCTACAACTGTGATTATCTGCTTTTAGATGCATACTCTGAGAAACAAGTTGGAGGAGGCGGCATAACATTTGACTGGACATTGATTAAAAATATAACAAAGCCTTTTTTCTTGGCTGGTGGGCTTTCACCTTCTAATGTAAAAGATGCTATAGAGAGGGTAAAGCCATATGCAGTTGATGCAAGCAGCAGCATGGAAACTGATGGATATAAAGATTATAATAAAATGAAAGCATTTATAGATGTAGTGCATGGAGGTTGTTATGAGTAAAGGAAGATATGGTGTACATGGAGGACAGTATATACCAGAGACACTTATGAATGAGATTGAAAAGCTTGAAAAAGAATATGAATTTTATAAAAATAATGCAGATTTTAAAGAAGAGCTTGATACCCTTTTAAGGGAATATGCAGGAAGACCATCACTCTTATATTTTGCAAAGAAAATGACACAAGATTTGGGTGGTGCTAAGATATACTTTAAGCGTGAGGATTTAAACCATACTGGTTCACATAAGATAAACAATGTGCTTGGGCAGGCACTTCTTGCAAAGAAGATGGGTAAAAAGCGTATTATTGCAGAAACTGGTGCAGGGCAGCATGGCGTTGCAACAGCAACAGCGGCAGCACTTCTTGGCCTTGAATGTGAGATTTATATGGGAAAGGAAGACACTATAAGACAGGCACTTAACGTGTATCGTATGGAGCTGCTTGGAGCAAAGGTACACCCTGTAGAAACTGGGACTATGACGCTTAAAGATGCAGTAAATGAGTGTATGCGTGAGTGGACTTCAAGAGTTGATGATACATTATATGTACTTGGCTCTGTTATGGGACCACATCCTTTTCCTATGATTGTAAGGGATTTTCAGAGTGTTATAAGCAGGGAAGCAAGGGCGCAAATTCTTGAAAAAGAGGGAAAGCTTCCAGATATTGTAACGGCGTGTGTAGGTGGCGGCAGTAATTCTATGGGTATGTTTTATGAATTTATTGGTGATGAAAGTGTGCAGTTAATCGGGTGTGAAGCAGCAGGAAAAGGCGTGGATACAGATAGAACTGCTGCTACAATGGCAACTGGCACAGAGGGCATATTCCATGGCATGAAATCATATTTTTGTCAGGATGAGTATGGACAGATTGCACCTGTTTATTCTATATCAGCAGGACTTGACTATCCGGGTGTAGGGCCAGAACACGCATACCTTAAAGATATTGGCAGGGCGCAGTATGTGCCAGTCACTGATGATGAGGCTGTTGAGGCATTTGAATATATTGCAAGGCAGGAAGGTATAATTGCAGCTATAGAAAGTTCACATGCAGTTGCACACGTTATGAAGATTGCGCCTAAGATGGATAAAGATAAAATAATTATCTGCTGCCTTTCAGGGCGTGGTGATAAAGATGTGGCAGCGATTGCAAGATATAGGGGGATTGATTTACATGAGTAGGATTAAAAACGCATTTGATGGCAAAAAAGCATTTATAGGATTTGTAACAGCAGGCGACCCAAGTCTTTCAAAGACAGAAGAATTTGTACTTGAGATGGAAAAGGCAGGGGCATCGCTTATAGAGCTTGGAATACCATTTTCAGACCCTATAGCAGAAGGAGTAGTTATACAACAGGCAAATATAAGGGCACTTTCTGCAGGATGTACAACTGACAAGATATTTGATATGGTACAGTCATTGCGCACAAAAACGCAAATACCTCTTGTATTTCTTGCATATGCTAACACTTTATATAAATACGGCTATGAGTCATTTTGCAAAAAATGCAGTGAAGTTGGTATAGATGGCGTTATAATACCTGATTTGCCATTTGAGGAAAAAGGCGAGTTGTCTGATATTGCAGTTAAAAACGGCATTGATATAATATCACTTATTGCGCCTACATCTGAACAAAGAATTCAGATGATAGCAAAACAGGCAACAGGTTTTATATATGTTGTTTCGTCAATGGGTGTAACTGGTGTTAGAAGTGAGATAAAGACAGATGTTGAATCAATAGTAAATGCTATCCGAAGCGTTACAGATGTACCTGTAGCTGTGGGCTTTGGCATAAATACTAGAGAACAGGTCTTAAAGTATACAAATATAGCAGATGGGGCGATAGTTGGAAGTGCTATTGTAAAGATTATTGCAAAATATGGCGAGACGGCAGCAAGTCATATTTATGACTATGTATCAGAACTTACAAAGGGATTGTAGGTCTTTGTCGTGTTTATAGACTGAAAACAGGCGAGCTTTAATGTTGTTTTAAAGTTCGCCTGTTGACTATAGTCCAAATGCTAGGTTTGGAACAGCATTTAAATCAAGTCCGCTTCTTTCACCTGCCATATAAATATAATAACCCTGCACTCCAATCATAGCTGCATTGTCAGTACAGTACACTGGTGATGGATAATATAACTTTATTCCGTTTTTATTACAACTTTCCTGCATCGATGCACGTAATGAAGAATTAGCTGCTACACCTCCTGCAACAGCGATTTGTCCATTGCTAAGCTGATTTGCTGCACGCAGTGCTCTGCTTACAAGTACATCTATTACAGCTTGTTGAAAAGAAGCTGCAATATCAGCTGTATTAATCTCTATATTTTTCATTTCACAGGTATTTAAATAATTAAGAACAGCTGATTTAAGTCCTGAGAAACTAAAGTCAAACTCATGTCCATCTATTTTGGCACGTGGAAATTCAATGGCATAAGGATTTCCTTCTTTAGCAAGCTTATCTATCTTAGGCCCTCCTGGATAGCCTAAACCTATGGCTCTTGCCACTTTATCGAACGCTTCGCCAGCGGCATCATCATGTGTACGTCCTATAATTTTAAATTCATTGTATCCGTCCACTTGTACTAGATGTGTGTGTCCACCTGATACTACAAGACACAAAAATGGTGGTTTTAGATTTTCGTGTTCTATATAGTTAGCAGCAATATGCCCTGTAATATGATGAACTCCTACAAGAGGTTTTTTGGCAGCATAAGCTATTGCTTTGGCAGCATTTACTCCTACAAGAAGTGCTCCTACAAGCCCTGGTCCATATGTTACACTTATAACGTCTATTTCAGAAAGTGTAGTACCAGCCTTTGACAAAGCTTCTTCTATAACATAATTTATTCTCTCAATATGCTTACGTGAAGCTATTTCTGGTACTACACCACCATAAAGAGTATGAATATCAATTTGCGAAGATATAATATTTGATAAAACTTTTCTGCCGTCTTTTACAACGGCAGCAGCTGTTTCATCACAAGAACTTTCAATTCCAAGAACTAACATATTTCCTCCATTTACTATTTTCTATGCATCTTTACTATTTACCTGTTCCCATCCAAGTATCTTCCAATTATCATTCTCATCACATCTGCACATAAACCTTTCAACTAAATTCGTACGTTTAGCTTTTTCTTTAATCATTGTAGTACACAAAATTGTAACATAACTTTCATCGTCAACCTTAGCATGTTCGGCTGAACTGCTTGGTTCAACTGTATACATTGCAATAGTTTTTTTACTGCTCATATATTCATCACGGTCTTTTTTAAAGTTTTTAAGCATATTTTCCCATGAATTGTCTTCTCTTTCAAGAAATTCTTTATCATAAAGTTTACGCAGTTGTTCAAGCAACTGTTCAAAGTTTTCATCGCTCATGCTGGTGTTATACATACACTTGTTAAAACGCCAGTATAACTTTACTACTTCAGAAGGAGTTTCAGGATATTTTGTATCCAAATCTTTTTGAATAAGTTTTTCTATCTCTGAGCCTGGTTCTGTTACACCTTGTGTCTCTTTATCATCTGGTTTAGAAATAAAGTAGTATAAAACTATAATTGCTGCTGCAATAACTGCCATTAGTATAAAAGCTGTCAATATTTTTTTCTTTGACTTATCCATGGCATTGCCTCCTCTCCATGTCTGCCTAATCTTCTTCTGGAAATTTTAATGTAGTGCTTCTGCCATCTTTAGAAGCATAAGTATTTGGAAATATTTTTCTAACTTCATTAATATAATCTCCAGGTCTTAATAGTGATGGACTGTAATGAGTAAGCCACATTTCTTTTACACAAGCTTCTTTTGCCACCTTTGCTGCCTCATAAAAAGTCATATGTTTATATTCAACTGCCTTTAAAACTTTGTCACTTTCTCCATACATTCCTTCACATATTAATAAATCGGCATTTTGGGCATTTTCAATTAGGCTTTGTACAGGTCTTGTATCTGTACAATATGTAACTTTTATTCCTTTTCTTGCAGGCCCTATAACCATATCAGGTGTATAAAGCTTGCCTTCATATTCTATTTTATCACCCTTTTGCAAAAAACTCCAAAGCTTTATAGGAATATTATTCTCTTTTGCTTTCTCTGGATAAAATCGGCCTCCTCTTAAAACATTTATTGTATATCCATAACAAGTGATATTGTGGTTTACTTTAAATGCTCTAATATTATAGCCGTTAATTTGTAAGTCTTCTTCTTTTTCTGAAAGCTCGATAAAATTTATCTTAAATGGAAGCCCTGGTGCAATTACCAGAAGCGATTCTACTACTTTTTGAAGCCCTTTAGGACCTATTAATGTAACAGGCTCTGTGCGTTCTGAATTACCCATAGAAAGCAAAAGACCAGGCAAACCACTTATATGGTCACCATGATAGTGTGTAAAACATATTGTATCTATTGGATTCACACTCCAACCTTTTTCTTTAATTGCTACCTGTGTTCCCTCACCACAGTCAATTAACAAACTGCTGCCGCAAAGCCTTGTCATAAGCGCAGTAAGCCACCGCCCAGGCAGTGGCATCATACCGCTTGTTCCAAGCAAACATAAATCTAACATAAAAATTCCTCATATATCATATAATTATAATTCCGTAACATCAGTAATTACAGGTGGAATTACAAACTTATTAATCATCTTGTCATAACATTCTTCACATATTACAAAAGAGTGAAGTGTAGCATCTTTTTTTGAAAAATACCCCCACTGTTTCTTTGCCTCAAATGCATCTTCTAAAAGTATATCATTTTCCATATGAAGCTGTCTTCCACACACATTACAAAATACTTGGTTGTTCATGGCAGTTCCTCCTTGGTTTATCAATGCACGTTTTGTTATTTACTTTTGAACCTGATATCATAATATATTTTTTATATGCATTTGTACAGTGGAAATGCATGGCATAATCCATGTATTTACAGGCTTTTTTCCATAATAACAGCATCTGCATATGGATTTTTGTAATATCCTTTTCGTATTCCAATTTTTTTAAAATTCATTTTGGCATAAAATTTCAGTGCAGGAATATTGTCCTTTCTAACCTCAAGCAAAATTCTTTCTACACCTATGTCCTTGCAGCATAAAATACACTCTGACAAAAGTTTCTGTGCTATATGACAACGTCTATAACCTTCTTTTACAGCGATATTACACAAGTCAGCTGTTTCATATGATGCCACAATAGTACAGTATGCGATAATATTACTGCTGTTTTTTGCAACCATATAAATATTTTCAGGACGCAAACATGATTTTTTATAACTTTCCATATCTGGATATGTGCCAAATATCACTCTTTCTAAAGAAATCACTTCCTCTAAGTCTGATATAGCCATCTTGCGTATAACAGTATTATCTTTCTGCACAAACTTGTCCATAATTAAACCGTTCCTTTAAGCCGTTCTTCACGCTCACGCTCAGCTTGTGATTTACGCAGATAAAAAGGTCTGTGTGCCGCCGCACTTTCATATTTACCCTCACTATAATATATAATTCCAAGTGCTGCAACAGAAGCGGCACTCTGCTTTGACATATAAGCAGGTGCAAATAAATATTTTGTAGTTATTTCTTCTTCTATAATTTTTCTATGTACATCTGCACCATCACCTAAAAAAAGCACTTCTTCACCCATCTCTGATAATTCAAATAAAATCTCTCTTATATCCACTGCTTTTTGAGCTATAATATTCACAAGGCGTGAATTCTCTATACGATATGCGGCTGTGTAAACCTGATTTCTTCTGGCGTCCATAAGTGGACATATTATTCCATTAAAACATGCACCACGATATGCAAGCCCATCAAGAGATGATACTGGGACAATAGGTTTTTTTAGTGCAAGTCCAAGCCCTTTTGCGGTTGCTGAACCTATCCTTAGACCAGTAAATGAGCCAGGGCCTGACGCAACAGCTATTGCATCAATATCTGTTAAAGGTATTTCTGACATCTGCACCACTTTATCAATCATAGGCAACAGCGTCTGTGAGTGCGTCTGCCTGTTATTGACAGTAAATTCTGCAATAATATTTTTATCATCTGCGACTGCTGCCGATGCAACTATCCCAGAACTATCTATTGCTAATATTTTCATAGCTAAAAACCTCCACTACTTGTCTGCATTTATACTTATGCGCCTGTAATCAAAACCTTTATTAATATCTTTTGATATATTTACCCTCTTGCAGCCTGATGGCAGTATTTCTCTGATAAGTTCTGCCCATTCTATAAGACATATTCCATCTCCATATAAATAGTCTTCATATCCAGTACTTTCCATTTCCTCTATATCTGCAATCCTGTACACATCAAAATGGTAAAGCGGTATTTTTCCTGTTGTATAAATTTGCAAAATAGTAAAAGTAGGACTGTTTATAGTCTCATCTATCCCCAGTCCTTTTCCAAAGCCTTTTGTAAAAATAGTTTTACCTGCACCCATATCGCCATCAAGAAGCACAATATCACCACGTTTACAACAACTGCCAAACTTTTTTCCAATCTCAAAAGTATCTTTCTCACAAAAACTTTCTATAACTTGGCTTTCCATAATGCCTAATCCTCTTTTCCATCCGTCTTAAAAGTACTGTTATCTTCTGTAGTATTCTCTTCATCTGGTTCATAATCTTTATATTTTTTTATCATATCTTTTACAAGAGCAGCAGCATCATCAAAATGTCCATTACATTGGCGTTTTGGAAAGATAAAAGCTCTCACTGGCGACATATAGACATACATTGCATTTTTGGCAATCTTCATTTTGCGCACTTCATACCATTTCACAGCTGCTGTCTGTTCCCCTTGTGAAATCTCTATCCCATCTTCTGAAAGTCTATAATGCAGCGAACCGCTGATGCTTTCATTTTTCCTTGCTTGTACCTTTGCCTTACTGTATAACATAGCAGGCTGCACTATTGTAAATAAAAGCCCTATTACTATAAGTGCAATAATTGTTGTACTTTCAAAGTTTTTAAAATTAAAGGCACATATAATAAGACTGCCAAAACTTAATATAAGTCCAGCTATCCCTGAAATTGATGAATACGTATGGTGCATTGAAAATGCATATAATTCACCTGCTGTAAGATTAATATTAAATTCTATCTCTTTCATATCATACCTCTGTCTATTGTTATCTGAAACTGTATATATGCAATATGGATAAATTGTAGCAGAAAATTTAGATTATGACAACTGTTACTTTTTTTTATTTTGTGTTATTATTATAGATATTCTATAAATAGTGTAAACCCCAGAAAGGAGTGGCAATGTATAATCTAGATGATATTTCAAAAGAAGACCTTGAAGCTTATATAGAACGTGAAATAGACTTTGAAAGACTTGCTGAACTATGCGAACATATCACTGATGCAATACAAGAAATACTAAAATCTTGTGGTCTGTATTTTCGCATTTTCTCAAGAGTTAAGTCCATAGAGTCGATTGCTGCTAAACTTAAACGTGGAAAATATGGAACTTTAGACAACCCTAAAAAGATGCAAGATTTAATTGGGCTGCGTGTAGTGCTATATTACTATGACGATTTAAGCATATGTCGCAATATAATGGAAAGCACATTTCAGATGATTGATAAATGGTCAAAAAATTCATTTAATTCTGATGAATTTAGAGCAACAAAGATAAATGGGGTTTTTCGCTATCCTGCTGAATACTTTAAACTGTATAAAAAACCACTCTGGACACTTCCTATTGACACAACTTTTGAGATACAATTTCGCACTGTATTTTTTGAAGGCTGGCATGAGATAGAACATGATATGCGTTATAAAAGTTTGCTTTCTGATGACCAATTCTGGAAAGGAAGCGAAGAACTCTCACGTATGCTTAACTGTATACTTGCCAATCTTGAATTAAGTGACTGGTCTTTAGTACAGCTTTTTGAACAGCTCTCGTACAACCATTATAAAATGGGTAACTGGGAACTTATGCTTAAAAGTAAGTTTAGAATTAAAATGGACGACACAGAAAAACTTCATCCAGATATACTTGCAATATTTGATGATAACAAAAAAATTGCAAAGCAGTTCTACAAGTGTTCAAGGCGCAAGCTTATACGCAGCCTTCTTACACTTGACCATCCACATGTAAATTATAACCTTATTATTAAACTTTTAAATGAAAATATTGTACACAATGAAAAAATTGAAGAAATATGTAACAATATACAGATACCTATTGATGAACACATATATCAAAAGCCAAAACTTGCACGACTTGAATCAAATATACTGTTTCATCTTGAACTGCCTATTTTGCACAAGGAAACACGCTTGTTAAAGTCAGAGTTTAACAATGCCTCTACAATACTATACAAATGGGCACGTTTTAAACTAAATCCTGTATTTGAAGATATGCCCGAAGATATGTCATCATACTACAATAAGCTTCCAGGTTATTCTATAAAAATTGTATACGAACCAGAAAAAATGCATTATTGTATGAAAATATGCTATATTGATAGCAAATGTGTTGGCACGTTGTGGCATATTCATTCATCTATTGCACTTTTTAATGATGGCAGACTTTATTTTTACCATATGACTTCACGTGATATGCCAAGAGGAGGTGCAGGTCACTACACATTTTGCAAACCGTCATTTATGCAAGAGCTTGTAAATAAAGTTGGACTTACTGATATAAAACGATTAAGCAATATGGCACAGTTTATTACTAATACTAATGATTATAACGAAATAAAAGAATTTATAAATAATCCTGAAAGAAAACTGCCTGTTATAATCATTACACAGAAGTTAAATATGACCCAAAATCAGTATGATGAAAATATTTTTAAAGATGGCTATGATATGAATACATTTTATGTCAATGGAACAAGGCTTGCTAAAGTTATAGGAAACTATTCACACGTATATATGGCTGACAGATGCATTGCAAAAATATTTGCCTCAGACAATAACATAGGGCATGAAGGTTCTGATGGCTGTATATGCATATTTTGGCCTTTGTCAAGTAATAAAGAGCCTGATATATTTACAAAAGACATGGTATGTGATACACAGTTTGACTTTAACCGTCTTATTTTCCATGACCAAAATATCAATGAAAAAGCTTTTAGGCATAAACTTGCACAGATAATAAAAGATGACAATGTAAGTCATTAAAACTACTCAAGTACTATTCTGCACTTTTTGATATTGTTGCCTTTACCAGTTTTGCGGGAGAATGTCACAATTACTGCATCTCCCGCATTATATTCTTTTAAGATATTGTGGAGCGCAGTCAGTGAAGAAACTTCTTTTTCATTTATCTGTTTAATAACATCTGCCACCCTCATTCCACCTGAATATGCTGGTGAATTTGGATATATCACAGCAAGATAAACCCCTTTCTCTATATTATGCGCTTGTGCCGTACTCTCATCTACATCATATCCCTCTATGCCAAGATATGGTGTTGTTTTGCCCTTTGACATTCCATTAATAATGTCTATAATACTTGAAATACCGATAAAACCTATATTGCTTCTGCCCGTTGCACTCTTATAAGAATCTGTTATAAAGCCTATAACTTTCCCTCTTGTGTTTAAAACTATACCATTAGCGCCCTCTGTATAAAATATATCTGTAGCAAATAGCGAAATTACATTATCTGGTATAGGCATACTTATATCAGATTTTATAATATTGCCTGTCATAACTGAATACATTACGCCATTAGGCGCACCAGCAATTATTACATTAGAGCCAGATGTAACGCTTATTGTACTTCCAAAATCAGGTATTACAATTTTTTTGCGCCTTTCTATGCTGATATCTTTTTTAGCAATACTAAGCATGGACACTCCTATACTGCTGTTAGAAGAAAGAAACTTAGCGTCAACTGTCTCTCCATCATCAAATTCAACTGCACAAGACTCTTGTTCCAAAGTATCTGACGCAGCAATAATATAATAATAGAGATTAGATTTTTTAAAAAACATACCACTTACAGCCTTATCGTAATTACTGCTGCCTGACTGATACCAAGCTTCTTTGCTGTTTTTGTCTATAACATTTACAAGTGATGATGCAAACTGGTCTCCAATGGCTGAAAGCTTTTTGGAGGCTCTGTTTTGTTCTTCTATAACTGCCATATCTTTCTTATTAATGTTTTCTAAAGGAGTGGCACACACTATACTTGTACTTTCAGGAATGGCTGTCTGGTATTCTGGCTGTATGGTTGACAAGTCTTGTTCTGGCATAGACGCACTACTGTTTAAACCGTTGTTCACGCTCCAAAACACAACACCTGCAACACCTCCGAATACTAATGCAAGTAACATAAATTCAAAAATTTTATTTACAAAGTTAATTACATATCTCTTTCGCTGTGGACGTATCTGTTCTTTAATAAATTCATATCTTTCTGCTTCATGCTTTTTAATATCTTTTGGCTGATTTTTAAAATTATCCATAAGAAACATTTCCTCTATAACACTTATAATAACAATTATCTGATACCAGTATTTTAAACAAATTCTACAAAAATTACAACATTTTTTAGTATAAATGTACCATATATTTATGAATATATTGTGAATAAGTTGTTAATGCTTTTCTCATTTTTTCTATTGATA
>DESG01000170.1:0-5714 GCA_002361175.1 Lachnoclostridium sp. UBA3320
TAAAAAACTTGTAAAGTGGTGAATATATAGATGATATGCTTTATTACAGAATTTTATGTAAATACATTGTGAATTTTTGTGGAGTAAAAATTATGAGGATAATTTTACATATAGGCAATTATAAAACAGGTACATCTGCTTTGCAAAATTTTTTATTTATCAACAGGCAGAGATTGGAAAGATATGGTATATATTATGGAAATACTTGTAAAGTAGCCAACAATCATGCAGGGCTTGCGTTAAGTATATTAAAAGAAGCTTTAGAAGAGTATAATATACTGGACTTGTGCAGTGATTTAAAAGATTTAGAAGAAGACCCTAGTGCAATAGCATTAAAAATACGTTTTATAGCAGAAGCAAGAAATGCAGATACAATAATAATTTCACATGAGGGATTTTTTGCAGATTTATTGCAGGTTTCAACTGGTCTAAACAGTAATTTTACAAGAAAAGACATAAGTAATGTAAATGAATATATATGTAAGAAACTTAAAGAACTATTTCCAGAAGCAGAAATTGTCTGCTACTTACGGCGGCAAGATTTATATATTGAATCAATGTATATGGAATATTGTAAAGTTCCATGGAGAGTTTGGGAGTTTCCTGTAAAATTTGAAGAATTTAATAAGAAACAAAAATTGTGTCTTAATTATTTTAATGAATATTTAAGATGGAAAAGATATTTTGATAAAAAAGTATCTTTTAAAGTGTATGAAAAAGAAAGCTTTCTAAATAAAGATATAATTTATGATTTTTTATGTTATTGTACAAAACTTAAAGTAGATGATATATGTCAATTTGAGCAGATTAAAATTTCAGAAAGAAATATTAGTTTGTCAAGAGATGCTCTTGAACATAAACTTTTAAATAAGATTAATGAACCATTGTTAAATTATCTGTATAAGGTTTACTCTGAACAATATCCTGATACTAAAAGATATGGATTTATGCAGCAAAGTGAAAGAACTATTTTACTTGAAAAATATAAGGAAAGTAATAATAAGCTTTTTGGTGAAAGAAATTTTGATTATGAACAGCAAAATATTGAAATATATCCAAAGCTTTCAAATGATAAAATAAAAAAAATTGAGCAATGGGTAAAACAAAAAACATAAAGAGCTTAAAAAAAGCATAATTTATATTGATAACATCAGTATTATGGAGGATATTATGCTTAATAAGCTTTGGGGATTTATGATACTTATCGGAATAAGTTTTGGAATTATAACAGGAGAAGTGGAAGCGTTAAGCAATGCCGCTATTGACAGTGCAGGAGAAGCTGTTTCGCTTGCTATAACAATGCTTGGAATTATGGCTATGTGGACAGGGCTTATTGAAATCACAAGGCGTTCTGGCCTTTTAAACACTTTGACACAGAAATTAAATCCATTATTAAAATTTCTCTTTCCACGAATACCAAAAAAACATATAGTTAATGAATATATAGCAGCAAATATTATAGCTAACCTGCTTGGACTTGGCTGGGCAGCTACCCCTATGGGGCTTAAAGCAATGAAAGAACTTGCAGCACTCGAAAGAGAACGCACAGGCAATGAGAATGTGACAAAGGCTTCAGATGAAATGTGTACTTTTTTAATTATTAATATATCTTCTTTGCAACTTATTCCTGTAAATATAATTGCATACAGAAGTCAATACGGAAGTGTAAATCCAGCAGCAGTTGTGCTGCCAGGTCTTATAGCAACAACAGTGAGCACTATTGTAGCTATTATTTTTTGTAGAATTATGTGTAGGAGAGGAGAAAATACTTGAAAGATTAATAGGCATATGATAAAGTTATTTAAGAATTATAAGCAAAGGAACGGCAGAGAGGAGATTTTAAATGAAAGAGATTCAATTAAAGTATGGATGTAACCCTAATCAAAAACCTTCACGAGTATTTATGAAAGATGGCAGCAATCTTCCATTTGAGGTATTAAACGGAACACCTGGTTATATCAATCTTTTAGATGCCTTTAACAGTTGGCAGCTTGTTAAGGAAGTTAAAGAAGCAACAGGACACGTTGCAGCTGCATCATTTAAGCACGTAAGCCCAGCAGGTGCTGCTATTGACATTCCGTTAGATGATACAATGAAAAAAGTGTATTTTGTAGATGATAATATAGAGCTTACGCCTATGGCAACTGCTTATATCCGTGCAAGAGGTGCAGACAGAATGTCTTCATTTGGAGATTTTGCTGCTCTTTCTGACGAATGTGATGTCTCTACAGCAAAATATCTTAAAAGTCTTGTTTCTGATGGAATTATTGCACCTTCATATTCAGATGAAGCTCTTGAAATACTAAAAGAAAAGAAAAGAGGTTCTTACTGCATTATAAAGATTGATTCAAATTATAAAGCAGCTCCACTTGAAACTAAAGACGTATTTGGTATAACTTTTGAGCAAGGGCACAATGATGTAAAGACAACAAAAGACCTTTTTTCTAATATTGTTACAGAGAAAAAAGAGCTTTCTGAAACAGCATTAAATGATATGATACTGGCAAATATTATTTTGAAATATACACAGTCCAATTCAGTATGCTATGTAAAGGATGGACAGGCAATAGGCATAGGTGCAGGGCAGCAATCACGCATACACTGTACACGTTTGGCTGGTGATAAGGCAGATAAGTGGTTTTTGCGTCAGTCTTCTAAAGTACTATCTCTTCCATTTAGAGATGATATAAAGCGTCCTGACAGAGATAATACTATTGATGTATATCTTTCTGATGATTATATGGACGTGCTTGCAGATGGAAAGTGGGAGAACTTCTTTAAACAAAAACCAGAACCTATGACAAGAGAAGAACGTGCAGAGTGGATTAAAAATCTTGATAATGTTACTCTTGGCTCTGATGCATTTATACCTTTTAGCGACAATATCGAAAGAGCACATAAAAGTGGTGTTAAATATGTTGCTCAGGCAGGTGGTTCAAAGAATGACCAGAGTGTAATTGATGCATGTAATGAGTTTGGAATAGTAATGGCATTTACTGGATTAAGGCTGTTCCACCACTAAAAGAATGGGGGATAAATATGAAAAAATTACTGTTAGAAAATGAATTGTCATCAAATGAATATCCAGGACGTGGTATTGTTGTAGGTAGAACTTTAGATGGCACACATGCTGTAATTGCATACTTTATAATGGGACGCAGCGAGAATAGCAGAAACAGAGTTTTTATTGAAGATGGTGAGGGCATACGCACACAGGCATATGACCCTTCAAAATTAAGCGATCCAAGTCTTATAATTTATGCACCTGTTCGTGTACTTAAAAATAATACGATTGTAACTAATGGAGACCAGACAGATACAATTTACAAACTTATGAACAGTGGCTCTACATTTGAACAAGCTCTGTGTACCAGAGAATTTGAACCAGATGCGCCAAATTATACACCACGTATTTCTGCAGTGCTTAATATCCAAAATGGAATTTTTAGATATACTATGTCTATTTTAAAAAGCAATAATGGCAATCCAAATGCTTGCAATCGCTATACATTTGATTATGAAAATCCTGTAAACGGTGAGGGACATTTTATACACACATATATGCATGATGGCAATCCGCTTCCAAGTTTTACAGGAGAACCAAAATTAGTTGCAATAGAAAATGATATGGATAAATTTGGAGACATTATTTGGAATTCTCTAAATTCTGATAATAAAGTTTCGCTCTTTGTTCGCTATATTAATATAGCAGATGGAACTTACAGCAGTAAAATTTATAATAAAAATTTATAATATTAAAACATAGCGTTATGCACTTTAATTTTGTGTACAACGCTGTGTTTTATTTTAACGTGAGTTCGATAAAAAATTTTCACCTGTGCGGTTGGAATTTAAAGAAGAAAAATTAATATCGGAAATCAAAATTTATCTATATATTGTATGTCAGATGTATAATTATTACAAAATACAGTATTTGTTTTTCATGGAATCAATATTGCTATTCGATTGAATAATATTCACATGAACATGATACAAATTTTAGCTGTATTTAAAGTTTTCAACTGCACAGGTAGAATTTTTTTTAAGATATTCTATTTGAATTTCAATTCTTTTCTGTTGGAACTCTCTTTTTTTGGTGAAATATTCTGCCAAATATACAGTACAAACACTGATAATATGTACCTGAATATACATTTATTTATATAATATTACTGTTCTAATATTTAGGATATATTTTTATAGTAAATGTAGAATGAACGTGGTATAATCTAATTTATCAATTTGAGTTGTGGAGGTAATTTAAATGGATTTTATTAGAACAGACGGTAGGAATAAAGATTTTATAGAAAACTGCCGACTTCTTGATATTGATTTGGATAGGCGTGTGGGGAAAAAGATAAAGAGAGATAAATACAAGAAATATAACCAGCTAGATGAAATAAAAGAAGCAATCGTTGTTTATGAAAATAATAAGGTGATTGGTGGTGGCGCTATAAGAAGGTATGATGGAGAAAATATAGAATTAAAGAGAGTATTTGTGCATACTGAATATCAGGGACAAGGGATAGGAAGTAAACTTGTTTCTTTGTTAATAGAGTGGGCTATGGAATTGGGATATAAAAGAATGATTCTTGAAACAGGAGAGTTATTAGCTGAATCTTGTACTGTATATAAAAAATTGGGATTTGAAATAATTCCTAATTATGCTCCATATGTGAATATGCCAGAATCATTGTGTATGGCAAAGGATTTGAAAGGTAGATAAATTTCTATATTGCAAGGAATATAGAATAATTTTCTTAATAATAATTTGAACATGGTGATGGCATTATGTAATATAGGTAGTTAGAAAAAAATTTGTATTTGGATATTTTAGGAGGAAAATATGGAATATGTAACGGCGGATTCCAACATGGTAAGTGAAATTTATAATGTTTTACATACAACTATTAGAACAGTATATGCAAAATATTACCCTAAAGAGGTAGTGGATTTTTTTTGTAAACATCATAGTAAAGAACATATTTTAGATGGTATAGCATCTGGAAATATGGGCGTATTAGTTGAGGACAGTGCGATTGTTGGAACGGGCTGCTTTGATAAGAATCATATTACAGGGGTATATGTGCTGCCTGCTAATCAGAAGCAAGGCTGTGGATCGTATATTATGAATTGCTTGGAAACTGAAATTTCAAAAAAGTATAATGTAGCTGTTTTAGAGGCTTCACTTCCAGCAGTATTTTTATACGAACATAGAGGCTATAAAACTGTAGGGCATGGAATTTATGAGTTAGAAAATGATGTAAAACTGGTTTATGAAGTTATGGAGAAAAAACTTAAAAATTAGTTGACATCAATGCACATGAAAGGCGGTATAAAATGAAATGCAAAATAAGAAAATGGAAATTGTCAGATGCAAAAGATTTAGCAATAGTTCTTTCTAATATAAAATTACAGGATAATCTTCGGGATGGGTTACCATATCCTTACACAGAACAAGATGGAGTGGACTATATTTCTGCTATGCTTTCTGCAAATGAAAATGATACTTTTGCATTTGCTATTACAGTAGATAATAAAGTGATCGGAAGTATTGGAGTTTTCAGGCAGGAAAACATACATAGACAGACTGCTGAATTAGGATATTATATTGCAGAAGAATATTGGGGCAGAGGCATTATGACCGAAGCGGTAAAACAAATTTGTGAGTATGTTTTTGACAAGAGCGATATTATTCGCATTTATGCAGAGCC
>DESG01000170.1:6045-6499 GCA_002361175.1 Lachnoclostridium sp. UBA3320
TCTTGCAGAGTGCTTGAAAAAGCAAGATTCCAGTATGAGGGAACATTGAGAAGTAACGCTGTTAAGAATGGTAAAGTTATTGATATGAAGATGTACTCTTTGTTAAAAACAGAAATGTAACTTTATGTTTATTGTGCAGTCGAGTAGATAGTTCCATAAGGATTGTATTAAAACTTCCATTATTCTCAAATGTTCTAATAGCATGGAAATATCTATTAGTTTATAATGGTTTGTGTTTAAAGTCTTTAGATAAAGAAGAAGTACAAATTGGAAAACTTCTTCAATTACTGTTAATGATTAATGAAGTTATTTTAAAAGAAAATGTTAAAGAAGAACAAGTTAATAATTTTTTGTCAGCCAATGCTTATTTTAACTATTATGATAGTACATATCAAATGGCCATTCGTTCATATTATATATTTATAAAGAATAAAAAAATTTATCAAATGTTAAT
>DESG01000079.1 GCA_002361175.1 Lachnoclostridium sp. UBA3320
GTAATTTATTGGATTGCTATAGTTGCCAGTCTTGCTGATATAAGTCTGGTAACATCAAATTTCTTTCCATCATCTTCATAAATCACTCTCTCGGTATAAACAACGAATAAAATATCATTTACTTTCTCTATAGATTGATTTAGATTTCCAATGGTTAAATTCCGCTGGCTAATCCCAGTATCATTCATGGGTACATAGCCTGCAGATATGTCTCCTATCGTATCAAACCGATATTCATCGTAGCTGTGTTCCTCATCGAACATTTCAATAATTTAACCTGTTGGCTGCTATAAGAAATGAATTTATGCTAGATAGTTTATATTTCTTTCCTGTCCTCAAGTCTTCTTTAAATTCAAGCATTAACCTTTGATATAAAATTATTTAAAATTTCGGGCTAGAATTCTCAATGACTTGTTTCCGAAACGAGCAGCTTGTTACAAATTCGTATACCCCATCAGATACCCATCAACTTCTTTGGCAACGTGTCTGCCTTCATTTATGCCCCATACTACGAGCGACTGTCCTCTGTGCATATCACCTGCTGTAAATACTTTGTCTACAGTTGTCTTATATGACCCTACTTTGGTTTCAACGTTTGTACGTGCATTTAATTTTACTCCAAAAGCTTTAGCAATGTAATCTTGTGTCCCAAGAAATCCAGCTGCTATAAGTACATAGTCAGCAGGAATTTCAAATTCACTTCCTGCTATTTCTATCATATTCATTCTGCCAGTTTTTTCATCTTTTTTAGACTCCAGTTTTACAAGTTTTATCTTTTTAAGTTTTCCGCTTTTATCCTTTATAAACTCTTTAACTGTTGTCTGATAAATACGTGGGTCGCTGCCATATACGGCTATTGCTTCTTCCTGACCATAATCTGTCTTGCAGATACGAGGCCATTCTGGCCATGGATTATTTGCTGTACGACTGTCAGGAAGCTTTGGCATCATCTCCACTTGCACAACAGACTTTGCACCTTGACGTATTGCTGTTCCTACACAGTCATTGCCTGTATCTCCTCCGCCGATTACAACTACATTTTTTCCTTTTGTATTAACCCATCCTTCTTTTTTGCCAGAAAGTACATATTTCGTAGAGCGTGATAAGAAATCTACAGCAAAGTAAATACCATCAGCATCTCGTCCGTTAGCTTTTATATCACGTGGATTTGATGCACCACATGCAAGAATTATACAGTCATATTCTTTAAGTAAATCTTGAGCTTTTACATTCTTTCCTACATCGGCATTTACAATAAACTTAACACCCTCTTTTTCCATCATTTCCTGTTTTCTATCAATGACCCATTTCTCAAGCTTCATATTTGGTATGCCATACATAAGAAGTCCGCCGATATGGTCATTTCGCTCATAGACAGTTACATGATGTCCTCGTTTATTTAACTGGTCTGCTGCCGCAAGACCAGCAGGACCTGAGCCAACAACTGCTACTTTCTTTCCTGTGCGTACTTTTGGAGGTGTTGCCTTCATAAGTCCATTGTCATAGCCATATTCAATAATAGCCATTTCATTTGCCTTGCATGTAACAGGTGAGTCATTAAGTCCGCATGTACACGCTGCTTCACAAAGTGCTGGACAAACTCTTGAAGTAAACTCTGGAAAGTTGTTAGTCTGCCTTAGCATCTGAAGTGCTTTTTCCATATTTCCAAAGTACAATAAATCATTCCATTCTGGCACAAGGTTATTTAAAGGACAACCCGATGCCATACCATTTAATATCATGCCAGACTGACAGAATGGCACACCGCAATTCATACAGCGTGCGGCCTGTTCCTTTCTTTCCTTGTCGCTCATAGGTGTATGAAACTCATTAAAATTTTTAATTCTCTCTAAAGGGCTTTCTGCCTTATTATCTTTTCTCTCATATTCCAAAAATCCTGTTGGTTTTCCCATAACATTGACCATGCCTTTCCGAAAATACATATATATTTATAAATCAGACTCTACGCTTTTGCCTTTTTGCTTGCATAAAAAGCTTCTATCTGCGCCTGCTCATATCCAAGCCCATGTTCTTCCATTTTGGCAATAAGCTGTAACATTTTGCTGTAATCATAAGAAATAATCTTTTTAAACTTAGGAAGATACTCACTAAAGTTTTCAAGAATTGTCTTTCCTTTTTCTGAACCTGTTGCATTAACATGCTCTTCAATCATTGATTTAAGCTCAAGTACATCATATTTATCTGTAACAGGTGTTGAAGACACAAGCTCTTTATTTAGTTTAAGATACAAATCGCTGTTTTCATCAAGAGCGTATGCAACACCACCACTCATACCAGCTGCAAAGTTTTTTCCTGTTGGACCAAGTATTACCACACGTCCACCAGTCATATATTCACAGCCATGGTCTCCTACGCCTTCTACAACAGCCATGCAGCCTGAATTTCTTACACAGAAACGCTCTCCTGCTATGCCATTTATAAATGCCTTTCCGCTGGTAGCACCATAAAATGCCACATTTCCGATAATGATATTTTCATCTGCTTTAAACTTTGTTCCTTTTGGTGGATAAACTATAATTTTACCGCCTGACAATCCCTTGCCCAGATAATCATTAGAATCTCCAACAAGCTCAAGTGTAAGTCCCTTTGGAATAAATGCACCAAAGCTTTGGCCTCCACTTCCATGGCATTCTACAGTGATAGTATCTTCTTCAAGTGTGTCATTGTATCTTCTTGTAATCTCTGAGCCAAGAATTGTCCCAAGAGTACGGTTTATATTTGTCACATTAACAGATATTTTTGTTTTTTCACCAGATTCAATAGCTTTTTTAAGTTTAGGCAAAAGTATTTTTTCATCAATAGTTTTTTCAAGTTCAAAATCGTATACATTATTTGGATTAAATTTATTTTCTTTTCTCTCTTGTGCAAATGACGAATCAAGAATTTCTGTAAGGTCAACATTGCGGTTTTTTATTTTCTCACTATCTTTTACTTTAAGCAAATCTGTGCGTCCAATAAGCTCATCAACTTTCTTTATACCAAGTTCAGCCATATATTCTCTTAGTTCCCTCGCAATAAATCTCATAAAGTTTTCAACATATTCAGGTTTGCCTTTAAATCTTTCACGAAGTTTTGGATTTTGTGTTGCAACACCCACTGGACATGTATCAAGATTGCAAACCCTCATCATCACACAGCCCATTGTTACAAGCGGTGCTGTGGCAAAACCATATTCTTCTGCACCAAGCATTGCAGCAATAAGCACATCACGCCCTGTCATAAGTTTGCCGTCTGTCTCTATACGCACACGTGAACGCAGTCCATTCATAATAAGTGTCTGATGCGTTTCTGCAAGTCCAAGTTCCCAAGGAAGTCCTGCATTGTAAATAGAGCTTCTAGGTGCAGCTCCTGTTCCGCCGTCATAACCTGATATAAGGATAACAGCAGCCCCTGCTTTCGCAACGCCAGCAGCTACAGTACCTACACCCGCTTCAGAAACAAGCTTAACTGAAATTCTGGCATTTTTATTGCTGTTTTTAAGGTCATAGATAAGCTGTGCCAAGTCTTCTATTGAATAAATATCATGGTGCGGCGGAGGTGAAATAAGACTTACACCTGGTGTTGAATGCCTTGTCTTTGCTATCCAAGGATAGACCTTGCCGCCTGGAAGATGTCCTCCCTCGCCTGGTTTTGCACCTTGTGCCATCTTTATCTGTATTTCGTCAGCACTTACAAGGTAACGTGAAGTAACACCAAAACGTCCTGAAGCAACTTGCTTAATTGCAGAACATCTGTCTTTATCCTGTCCCTTTGAAAGAAGTCTTTCAATACTCTCCCCGCCTTCGCCGCTGTTTGACTTTCCATGAAGTCTATTCATAGCTATTGCAAGAGTTTCATGCGCTTCTTGTGAAATAGAGCCATAGGACATAGCGCCAGTCTTAAATCTTTTTACTATTTCATCAACACTTTCAACTTCATCAATCGGTATGCCTTTTTCAGGATATTTAAAATCAAGCATACTCCTTAAATTCATCTGGCATTCTTTTTCATCTATAGCCTTTGAATACTGTTTAAACATCTCATAATTACCAGTCCATGTTGACTGTTGAAGTAAATGAATTGTCTCAGGATTGTATAAATGGTCTTCCTTATGTCCACGTGCCTTATGCTGCCCACGGCTTTCAAGCGTTAAATCCACTGACAGTCCAAGTGGGTCAAAGGCCGTTGAATGCAGCCTGTCAACTTGTTCTTGAATATCTTCAAGTGTAAGGCTTCCTGCACAATATTTTGTATCTGTAAAATATTTTTCAATAACATCTTTAGAAATGCCAATAGCCTCAAATATTTTAGAACCTTGGTATGACTGTATCGTTGAAATTCCCATTTTAGATGCAATCTTTACTATTCCGTGAAGCACAGCAGCATCATAATCGTTAACAGCAGCATAATAATCTTTATCTAACATGCCACTTTCAATAAGTTCTTTAATAGTACTGTGTGCAAGATATGGGTTAATCGCACATGCACCATATCCTAATATAGTCGCAAAGTGATGTACTTCTCTTGGCTCTGCTGATTCAAGAATCATTGCAACCCTTGTTCTTTTCTTTGTAGTTACAAGATGCTGCTGCATAGCCGCAACTGCAAGAAGTGAAGGAATTGCTACGTGGTTCTCATCTACTCCCCTGTCTGTAAGTACAAGAACATTTACACCTTCCCTGTATGCACGGTCTGCCGCAAGGCATAGGCGGTCAAGCGCTTTTTTTAACGAAGTATTCTTATAATATGTTATAGGAATATCCTCACATCTAAAGCCCTCTTTATTCATGTTTTTTATTTTAATTAAATCTGTATCTGTAAGAATTGGATTGCAGATTTTTAATACTTTGCAATTTTCTGCTTTTTCCTCTAATAAATTTCCATCTTCACCAATATAGACACTTGTCGAAGTAACTATTTCCTCACGGATAGCGTCAATAGGCGGATTTGTAACCTGCGCAAAAAGCTGCTTAAAATAATTAAACAGTGGCTGTGGCTGGTTTGAAAGCATAGGCAGCGGTGTATCTGTACCCATAGACGCTATTGGTTCTGAACCATTTTGTGCCATAGGAAGTATTGAAGTTTTGTATTCTTCAAACGTATATCCAAATGCTTTTTGTAACCTTGCTCTTTCTTCGTCAGTAAACTCTGCAACTTTCTGGTTTGGTATACGCAATTCTTTAAGTGTAATAAGGTTATTATTAAGCCACTCGCCATATGGCTGGCGTGATGCATACTTTTCCTTAAGTACATCATCATCTATAAGCTCACCCTTAACTGTATCTACAAGCAGCATGCGTCCTGGCCTTAAACGGTCTTTTTTTACAATTTTGTCAGCAGGTATTTCAAATACTCCTACCTCTGATGATAAAACCAACTGATTATCTGTTGTTATATAATAACGTGATGGACGCAAACCGTTGCGGTCAAGCACTGCCCCCATTAAATCGCCATCAGAAAAAAGAATTGATGCAGGGCCGTCCCAAGGTTCCATCATAGTTGCATAATACTGGTAAAAATCACGCTTTTTCTGGCTTACACTCATATCATGTTCCCAAGGCTCAGGTATTGTAATCATAACTGCAAGAGGAAGTTCCATACCACTCATTACTAGAAATTCCAGCGTATTGTCAAGTCTTGCAGAGTCAGAGCCATTTGGATTGACAACAGGTAAAACTTTGTGAAAATCCCCTGACAGATACGGTGTTTCCATAGTTTCTTCACGTGCAAGCATCTTGTCAGCATTGCCTACAATAGTGTTAATCTCTCCATTGTGTACAATAAACCTGTTAGGATGCGCCCTCATCCAACTTGGATTAGTATTTGTACTAAATCTTGAATGAACTATTGCAATAGCTGATAAATAATCAGGGTCTTGCAAATCTTCAAAGAAAAGGCGAAGCTGTCCTACAAGAAACATCCCTTTATATACAATAGTACGACTGGAAAATGATACTACATAGGTATCATCATTACTCTGCTCAAACACACGGCGAGCAATATATAACTTCCTATCAAATGCAAGCCCTCTTTCTACATCCTCTGGTCTTTTTACAAATGCCTGCATAATACATGGCATACACTTAAGTGCTTTATTTCCAAGAATGTCTGGTACAATCGGCACTTCTCTCCATCCAAGAAGCGAAAGACCCTCTTTTTCTATAATTACTTCAAACATCTTCTTTGCCTGGTTTCTTTTTAATTCATCCTGTGGAAAGAAAAACATACCAATTCCGTAGTCACGTTCTTCACCTATTTCAAAACCAGATGCTTGGACAGCTTTCTTAAAAAAGTTGTGAGAAATCTGAAGAAGTATGCCAACACCGTCACCAGTCTTTCCTTCTGCATCCTTACCAGCACGATGCTCTAACTTTTCCACTATGTCAAGTGCACCTGAAACTGTGTCATGTGTTTTATTGCCTTTTATATTTACAATAGCACCAATACCACAGTTATCATGCTCAAAGCGTGGGTCATAAAGACCTCTTTTTTTCTTATCCAATATTTGAGAAGCTTCATTAGTCATTATTATTGCCCTCCATTTTACAATTTTTATAAGTAAAAAGCAAAAAAAGGGTTCAGCAAATAATAGCCGAACCCCTTTGTTCATCAAATCTGCTATATTATATTATAAAAGCTACCAAAAAACAATAAAAATTAGGTAAAAGAGATATTTTTCTAATAAAATTAAGTATTTCTAATAAAAACTTAATTTTATTTTGTGAAATTTCGTTACCTCTTATAATTCAAGCTGCTTAAGCTCATTCGATGCCGCCTCATAAAGATAAACTTTGCGTGAGAGTATTTCATCAGATGGAAAGTTTTTATTAACGCTTTTAAGGCTGCGCAAAATACTGATTGGCGGCACTGTTCCTTTTTTGTGAACTCTTACATCATGAATACTTGTAAATGCTATATAATAATCACCACCAAACAACTCAGCTATGCGTTCTTTCACTCCAGGATAAAACATTGCAATAGCACCATTCATTTGCTTAGTTGTAGTTATCGTAGGAACTTGTGTTGCTTTTAATGATTTAATAGTAGTATTTAGTGCCATAAAAGCGCCCTTATCGTAAGATGGTTTGTATAGATCCATCGAATTTAAAAACATTCTTGGTGGTGCCATAATATATGTGTTTGTCATTGCGTTGTTCCAGACCTCATCCTCTGGCAAACCCCAGTTTTTTACCATACTATTTGGAATCTTCGTAGACATCACGTTGTGCCGCTCACCTATGTTTTCATCACTTAAAAGCATATAAAGTACAAGCACAATATCTCCTATACGCTTGTATATATTATCCTTTAGTTCATAGCGGTGGTCTGCATAATTAAGCGGACGAATAAAAATTTTTTCTTTAAGTGGCTCGTATTCGTTCTTATCTATCAATTCCATGGTACTCATCATGTCCTTCTTTTTGCTAACAGCCAAGTTAAAATTAATAATTTCCCACACATCTTCCCAGCCGTTTTTATCATAAGAATTATAAAGATATTTGCAATCAAACCTGCATATTTGACCATATTTCTTCCTCACCGTCAAAATAACATAATCACCAATTAACAAATCTGATTCTATCTTGTGGTATTTTATATTTGTATCTCGTATAATACTTAGTTCTTTGGGATCTTCTGACGTAAATCCATCTTTATAGTACTGCACCTCGTCATAACCTAGATTCTCTTTATTTCCCTCAAGCCTTCTTAACAATTCGTCACAAAATTCTTCATATGTCATATTAATTCTCCTATTAATATTTGATGCTTAGTTTTGTTATTTGTTATAGTTTCTTAAAAGATCTGTATGCATTTCAAGATGAGCATAGTCATTAAATCTATCAAGGAAAAATCCATTTTTTTCTTCATCGTAGTGAAGTTGTGTTATACTACAGTTTTCAAGAGAAGTTCCAAACATCAGACGTTTTGCAAAGTCACCTCCAAACAATGCACTAAGAAGAATCCTTATTACACCACCATGGGTAACTACAGCTATACTTTTTCTGCCGCTTTCTATCCATTCTTTTACCACAGGCATTACACGTTCAAGCACCATTGGTCCATTTTCACCTTCTGGGTACCACATTTCTTCTGGAGGCACAAAAAAATCTCCTATAAAAGCATTTACTTCATCTAAAGCTGTTCCATGCTGTATTCTGCCTTCTATGAATTTATCTAGCTGTTCTTTATAATATTCTTTATAGAACTTTTGTACTTCTTCGTCTTTCTGCCCTGTAAGTATTCCAAAATCAATTTCTGCAAGCCCTGGTCTTACTTGTAGGTTTTGTATAAGTTCCTTGTTATAATCAAACGCTGTTTTTGCCGTTTCTATGGCACGTATCAAATCACTTGTATAAACCACATCTAGCTTGTATCTTTTCATCCTTTCCCCTAGAAGGCGTGCCTGAGTATGCCCTTTTTCTGATAAAGGTACATTTACATTGCAATCTGGACTGTTCTGCCTTCCATGACGGATAAGATATATTATCATTTTATATTAATTGCTCCTTTTTCTTTAATATGTGTAGTTAAAAAGTTACTTTGCATTTGCGATATCAATAATGCTTTGAAGCTCACTTCCTTCGCTTGGTGCATCACCATATTCCACTACTTTCCCCTCAGAAGTAATTTCCACTAGTTTATTAAATTCACCCCTTGCTCCCATAAGTATAATATAATATCCAGCTTTTTTCTCTTCAGGATTCCACGTTACAAAAATCGTCTGTGCAATGCCAGGTGACAAGTTCTCATATGGCATAGATATTCGTGTAAGCTGTAATGTGTCACTTATAAATAAAGTCATAAATTCATAGTCATCTTCTGAATAAGGACACTCTATCTGAGCATAAGGTTTTTCAAAGAATTCTATAAGACATTCCCCTTTTCGCTTAGTTAAGTCATTAATAAATTCTTCCCCTTCTTTAAAAATCTTTTCTGGCAAAAGCCTTATCTCCATCTGTTGCCTTACCAATGCATGAAACTGCTCTTCTGTAAGTTTTGTTACTTTTGGCTCTTTTGTTTCCTGTTCATCTGCATCACTATTATTACTATTTCTGTTTACACTTATTATAATATTATGTGAATAAGGATTAATCACAGCACCTGAAATATCTGCAATTTTAACCGCTAAGTCCATACAGGACTTAAACGGCATATTTAATGTAATTGGATATTTTGGCATACCTTGTCCTTTTTCTATTTCTTCATCAGATGTAAACATCGGGAGAAATTTCATGCCCTCACTATTATTTAGTATGCATGGAACTGGATGTACCCCTTGGGGCATAGGCATAGGTTTGCCTGGATGTGACACCATCTCTTTTAAAATGGCAGGGTCTGTGTTTTTAGGCATTATAGCCGGAACAAGCACATTGGTGTTTTCAAGCAACTTTGTCAGCCTTTCAGCATTTTCCACATTTTTTTCAGCTTTCATTGCATCAAGTGCTTCTAATAATTCATTATTTGCTGGCATTGTATATATCCTTCCATAGTCTTTTTAAGTAGCAAACTTTATTTTTTTACTTTAAATTTAACTGTCTGAACATTGCCTGCATTATCAGTTACTTTTAATGTATAAGAACCATTTTTGCTGACTTTTGTTCCAGTTTTTACTGTTTTTCCATTTAATTTTACTGATTTAATTCCATATTTATCAGAAACTGTTATTTTTACAGCTTTTTTATAGGTTTTACCATTTTTTACACCTTTTACTGTTGGTTTTGTATTGTCAATTATAAACTCACCTGTTGATTCATTTCCAAGAATATCAGTGGCACTTATTGAGTGGCTGCCTTCTTTTAAGCTTTTTATATCTAAACTATAGACAATATATGAACTTGCCATACTGCTTTTATCTGTGTTTTCATTTACATTCATTGCAGCAACACCACTTAATACACTTGTTCCATCAACTTTAATATTTTTTATACTACCTTCTGCATCGTATACAGCAATGTAGCCATTTCCTAAAAGAGCTTTATTATTGCTATAAAAATCACTAAATTCCATCTTGTCGGAGTTTTTCTGCCTTGCAAATACAGGTCCTGTTTTATCAACCATAAAACAAAGCGTCTCTGTAGTTGTATTGCCATCTGACAATTTGAAATTATATGTACCTGTTTTATCGCATTGTACACTGTTTCCTGTAACAGGGCTACCATTTAGTGTTGCAGTAATGCCTTCTGGTATTGAAACAGTTACTGCACTGTTATATGTTATACCATTTAAAACACCTTCTATTGGAATATCATTTTCGCAATATGCATACTCCTCATAAGCTTTATCAGTTATTACAGGAAATGTCATTGATACAGTTTTTTCATCTTCTGAAACTGTAACATTAGAAGATACTTCTTTTATCTTTGTTGGGAATGTAATATTGTATGTTACAGTAGCACCTTTAAGGCTTTCTAATATTTTTTCACTGTCAATGTTATCTAATATTGCATTAGCAGTACTACTATCAGCAGCACCAGGTATATTAGCAGCATTAGCGATATTGCCAGTATTATTAAGAGCGTCCTTAATAGCACTTTCATTAGCTGGCATCTTTAATACCGCAGATGTTTCAGATAAACTTACAACATTGTTTTCACTTTGCTGTAATATACCACCAAGGTTTTTTGACAGATATTTATAAAAATCTAGTATACTGTCGCATTTACCATCTCCTGCTTCAGGAACTGCGCCACGAATTGCATCACTTGAAATTTTATAATATTCTTTGCCATCAACAGTTACAAGAGTAAAGCCCTGTTGTTGAAGTGTAGAAGTTATAAGTCCCTCTACAATAGGTCCTCCTCCTGTACCAGTTATATCAGAATATGTTTTGACAACCGTATCCTTTTCAATACTGATTTCGCCAGACAAAGCACATGAACCATCACTGTTTACAACAATACTGTCCTCCATCTTCATGCAGCCTGTAAGCATCGTTCCAGCAACAAGCAAAGATAACCCTGCAATTACTATTTTTTCCATAAATAGTCCCCCTATTCCTTTTTTTTGATTATAGCACTTTCCTAGCATATTAACAATAAAAAACTTAAAAACTTTTATCCCATGATATTCCAGATAAGTAATTAATAAAGGTGCAAAAAGCCCACCAATGGATAACCATTAGCAGGCTTATTAGTATAACTTCTTAGATGTTGCATATAGAATTAATAAAATTTATTTTTGAACTTTAACATTTTTGCCAGCGCCTTTGGCTTTGACAATTTTTTTATACGCTTTAACTTTTCCATTTGGAACTTTAAATTTTGCATTTTTCTTAATATTCTTAAATGCACCAGTTCCAACTTTCTTAGCTGTAAGCTTCTTAGTCTTAATAATTATGTTCTTTAAATTCTTACAGCCTTGGAATGCATTCTTGCCAATCTTGTTAATATTCTTGCCGATTGTAATCTTGGTGAGTTTCCTATTTCCTTTAAGCGCACCATTAGCAATAGTTGTTACCTTATAACTCTTGCCATTAATCTTGATAGTTGCAGGAATTACTATAGTTTTAGCATTTTTCTTAGCTCCTGTAAACTGTACAATTCTTGTACCACTTACAGATGTAACCTTGTATGTTAAATTACTAACAGTAACTTTTTTACCTACCTTAACAGTTGTTGATGTATTTGGTACATTAGATGCAGATGGTGCTGTTGATGCATTTGGTGCTGTTGATACGTTTGGTGCAGATGATGTATTTGGTGTGGTTGATGTATTTGGAGCTGTTGAGGCACTTGGAGCAGCCGATGTATTTGGAGCTGTTGATGTACTAGGTTTAACTGATGAAGTAGGAGCAGCTGATGCATAATTTGTTGGGCTGCCACCTCCTGATATACCACTATTTGATGCTTTCTTTACATCTTTATAGAAAAGAACATATGTAGAGAATTGACCAGTATCAAACGCAATATTAGTTCCATCTGTATCACACGGCAATATCTCTATAGTGCCATTGTGAATTTTAAGAATAAAATATAATCTGTCAAATCCTGTATCAAGTTGTTTATTCAAAATACTCTTAGGAATAGACATGGTAATTCTTATTGTATTATTTCCTAAATCAGTCAACTGGCTAGTAGCAATTATTGCACCATTTGTAGAAATCTGGCTTGTCAATGTAATATCAAGAGCAAATGAATCATCACTATCTATAATTTTATTTAATTCATTTGGTGTCCAGCTTTCTCCTCCAACACTTAATGAACCACTATAATTTGTAATAATAGATTTTTCTTCAGATGTTACTTGACCTTTTGCAACCGAAGGAACTGCTTTAATATCTACTGTACCATCCTGTATCATTTTTTTAACTTCAGTCTCGGTATATATGCTATTATTTGGAAGAGCAAGTGTGCTGTTCTTTAAAATTTCCTTAATAGCATTGACAGTTGCTTCATTCTGGCTTGCACCTATACTAGATATTTCATTCTTTACATCGTTATCTACAATGCCTTCATTCTGTGGTGGAATTAAACGTACTGCTACACCACTTATTTGTGTTATTTCTATATTTTTAACATCAATATTAGCTTGAACTGTAAAGTTTAGTTTACCATTATTAATCTTGCAATCTGATACTGAAACTTCATTAGAAGAAGATGCATGACGCAAACCATAAATGTTACCTACTCTTGAAAGTGCATTAGCATCTGGTGACGCTGATGCATTAGCATCTGGTGATGCTGATGCAGTTACATCTGGTGATGCTGATGCAGTTA
>DESG01000005.1 GCA_002361175.1 Lachnoclostridium sp. UBA3320
TAACTAGCACAACAGGTTAAATTAATAAAATAGGTTGTATATTTTAGAGGGGGCTATAAAAATAGTGTAACAGTTCAGATACCCCTCTAAAATGAGTTAATTTTTGTTAGAAAAATAAAAGTTATTGTAAAATATGCATAATATTATGCAGAAAATATACTCAATATTGTATAATTTAACGCATAAACATTAATCTATATCTTAAATTTATGCCTCAAACAAGGGTGTATCTGAACTGTTACAACTAAAAAGCAATGCTTTTGGCAATATTGACTTTTCAGCACTTCTCATGTACATTAAAAACAATAATACTTTAAAAAATGGAGGGATTTATGCACCCGTATAATGAAGCTATTTTAGAAACAAGCCCACTTGATATAAAAATTGCTTTCCATACAAGGTCAGAGGGATATTCACCTCCTCATTGGCACGAAGCACTAGAAATTCTTTATCCTCTGAACGGTGAATCAGATATTTTTATAGAGGGTATACCTTACCATCAAAAAAACAAACAACTGCTTGTCGTTGATTCAAACAAAGTACACAGCACTCAGCATAAGGGAAATAGTGCAATGTTTTTATGTATCCATGTTACGAAAAAATCATTAGAATGGTATTTTCCAAGAATACTGGATTACCATATATGCTGCTATCCTGATATGATAACTGACGAAATGTTTCCTGTATATCTTTCAATGTGCTATTGTATGAAACGTATCACAGAACTTTATATGACAAACTCTCCCACTTTCCTACTAGAATCAGAAGGTCTGATATTACAGGTTCTATCAAACCTTATATTGCACTTTGCTACTGATTCTGCACCACTGTTAGGTGATAATGACAAACTTGCCATGAACCGCATACGTGAGATAATACAATATGTAGAAACACATTTTACAGAACCAGTTTATCTACAGGATGTAGCAAACCTGCTGGGAATTGGAAAAGAATACTTTTGTAGGTTCTTTAAAAAAAATATGGGAATTTCTTTTTTAAACTATGTAAATGAAGTACGTGCTGCTCACATATACCATGACTTAATCCATACAGATGAACCAATACAGGCACTTATGGAAAAAAACGGATTTACAAATCAAAAGTTGTTTAATAAGACATTTAAAACATTGTATGGATGTACCCCATCACAAATTAGGAAAACACAGTATACACAGAAATGAGGCAGATATATGATTACAATATATGGAAAATATGCAGATGCCGTTGTCTATACAACAGACAACCAAGAATATGCAATAGATACTTATGCAAGAAAACAGTTACAGATGCTTTGCGACCATCCAAGCGCACAGGACAGCAAAATCAGGGTAATGCCAGATGTACATCCTGGCAAAGTTGGTACAATTGGTCTTACAATGACTGTCGGCGATTCACTGCTTCCAAACCTTGTCGGGGCAGATATTGGCTGCGGTATGATAATTGCAGAAATAAAGACCAAACACATTGAATTTGAAAAACTTGACACAGTTATCCGTGAGCGTGTGCCATGTGGAGGAAATATCCGCAAAACTGCACATAGGCTAGGGCACTCTGACAGTATAAGTGGTTTACTATGTTATAAATCCATTAACAGCACGAATGCAAGTTTAAGCATCGGAACACTTGGAGGCGGCAACCATTTTGTAGAGATTGACAAGGATGATTATGGAAAATTCTATATTGTTATACACTCTGGAAGCAGACATACTGGTTTGGAAGTAACAGAATATTATCTTAAAAAAGGGCAGCATGAACAACATATGAAAAAGCAGGGAGGATATGCTCCTTACGAAATGACATGCCTGTCTGGCAGCTTATTAGAAGACTATCTACATGACCTTTCAATAATGCAGGACTTTGCCGCTAAAAACCGTGAAGCTATTCTTGATGAAATTACCAGCGGAATGAAGTGGAAAATCATTAACAGTTATTCCTGCATTCACAATTATGTGGATTTTTCTGGAAAAGTCCCTGTGTTAAGAAAAGGTGCTATAAGTGCAGGAAACGGTGAAAAAGTTATTATTCCCATAAATATGCATGATGGCATTATCCTTGGAACAGGACTTGGAAATGAAGACTGGAATTGCTCTGCACCACATGGCGCTGGACGTATTTATAAACGCTCAGAAGTCAAAGAGCATTACACGGTATCTGAATTTAAAAAAGTAATGGAAGGAATACATTCTATATGCATAAATAAAGACACACTGGATGAATCTCCGTTTGCATACAGAAAACTTGAAGATATTGCCGGGGCAATAGGCAGTACCGTAAAAATTGATAAAGTTATAAAACCTGTCTATAATTTCAAAGCAGGTGGTAAAGCCTCATAAGTATGAACTAAAATATTTGAAATTAAACAAAAGCGTCTTGAATACGAAGCAAGGGAAAAAGCTATCAGGGATTATAATCAGATGATGTTTGAATCAAGAGAGAATGGCATAAAGGAAGAAAAATATAATACTGTCAAAAATCTTATTACTTTTGATATGTCATCTGATAATATTTCTTAAATTATTTGTCTTTCTTTAAATGAAATTGAAAAAATACGCAAAGAAATTATGATAAGTAAAGCCAAAATTTGATTTTGCATTTAAAGAAATAATGATAAACGAATTAGAGAAGAATTTTTTTAACCTGTAAAGTGGTGTAACTTTAAAATACCTCAATAATAAGCATTACTGTTTACTATCAAGGTATCTATCAGTTTTTTTACTATTCAATTTTTAAAATCATAGTAGTTTTTTGTACTGTAAAAAATATCACAAATACACACAAGTTTACAATAACTATGCTTGCTCCAGCAGGAACTGAATACACATATGATATAATTATACCAATACAAAAACATATCACGGCAAGTATTCCAGATGATATCATTACACTTTTAAAACTTTTAAACAATCGCATTGAAGAAAGTGCTGGAAAAATAATTAGGCTTGATATAAGCATAGCACCCATCATCTGCATACCAAGCACAATAGTAACTGCTGTAAGCACTGAAATTATTGTATTATAAAATGAAACTTTAATCCCTGTTGCCTTTGCAAAACTTTCATCAAATGTCACTGCAAATATATTGTTGTAGCAAAATATAAATAATACTAAAACAACTACTGCTAGGATAACACTTAAAATAACATCTTCTTTTGACATTGCCAGTATACTGCCAAACATATAGCTGCACACATCTGTGGTCATACCTGTAGTAAAAGAAGTTACAGCAACACCTATCGCAAGTGCTGATGCGGATATAGCAGCAATGGCGGCATCTGACTTCATAATGCCGTTTTCGTTTATTCTAAGCAGTACAAATGCTGCAACTATAACCACTGGTATTGACAATTTAAGCGGTGCTATACCACATGCCACAGCTATGGAAAGTGCGCCATATGAAACATGCGAAAGTCCATCTCCAATCATGGAATACTGTTTTAACACAAGACTTACCCCAAGTAAAGCAGCACAAAGTGAAATAAGTATTCCTACTATAAAAGCTCTTACTATAAACGGATAAGACATCATCTGTATTATTATTTTCATAAAAATTCTCCATTCTAACCAAAAATGTTTGAATAATCAGAATGTACATACTCTTCTACAGAACCATAAAAATAATTGCCATTACTTATATGCAGTATCTTTCCTGCTCTATTAGTAATATTTTCTAGGTCATGTGTTACCATTATAATTGTCATGCCTTCTTTATTTAACTTCTCTAAAATATCATATAAAGCAGATGCCGCCGCTGGGTCAAGCCCTGTAACTGGTTCATCAAGCACAAGAATCTTTTTTGCTGCACAAAGTGCTCTTGCAAGTAAAACTCTTTGCTGCTGCCCTCCTGAAAGCTCGCCGTAACATTTTTTCCTAAGACTTACAATTTCCATTCTGTTAAGGTTTCTTAACGCCTCTTTCTTTTCAGCAGCTTTAAATATAGGTCTTTTCTTCATACTGTTCAAAAAACCTGAAAGCACAACCTCCATAACACTTGCTGGGAAATGCTTTTGTATCTGTGTTTGTTGTGGCAGATAACCAACTGAGCCATTTTTTATTGTATCATGCAATTTTACTTGTCCGCTTACAGGTTTAATAAGCCCAAGAATCGTCTTAATCAGTGTACTCTTGCCAGAGCCATTTTCGCCCACTACGCATATATAATCTCCCTCAAACACTTTAAAATTAAAATTTTCCAAAATCGCCTTGTTATCATAACCAATTCCAGCTTGGACACATGAAATAAGGCATCTGCCATTATCCATAACACAACCATCCTTAAACAAATTGAAAACTTTTTTCATTTTATTTTTCAAAACTTTTCATATAGATTAAAAAATAATAATACTGCACAAAATGGAGAACTTATGCATCCGTATAATGAAGCTATTTTAGAAAAATCCTTTTTCTCGTTTTTTTTAGACAATTGCATTAAGAATTTTACTAAATTCCATAATTTTTTTTTCTGTATCTATACCAAATACCGCTGAACCTGCCACAAGCACATCTGCTCCTGCATCTATAACTTCTCTTGCATTCTCCAGATTTATCCCACCATCCACTTCAATAAGTACTTCTCTTCCAGATTGCTTAATTATAGACGCAAGCTGACGGATTTTTTCAGTCATTGCTGGTATATATGACTGTCCACCAAAACCAGGTTCTACAGTCATTAACAGTACCATATCAAGACCATCCAAAATATAATCAAGCACATTTAATGGTGTTGCTGGATTTAATGCAACACACACTTTTTTATGCATTTCTCGAATCCTTACAACTGTGCGATACAGATGAGGGCAAGCCTCTGCATGTACTGTAATTATATCTGCCCCTGACTCTGCAACCATTGCAAGATATCTGTCAGGATCATTTACCATTAAGTGTACATCAAATATTAAATTGCTAAGCGACCTTAACGCAGTAATTACTGGCGGACCTATTGAAATATTTGAAACAAAGCTCCCATCCATAACATCAATATGTAACATTTTTCCGCCAGATCTCTCAACTATAGCAATTTCTTCATAAAGTTTTGAAAAGTCTGCCGCTAATAAAGATGGAGCAAGTATTTTGTTTTGCATAAAATTTTCCTCCAAGAAGATTAAACATCTTATTTTTTTATTCAGTTGCATTATACCTTTTCTAGTATGATTTTACAAGTGCTTTTCTTTTGCTTGTATTTAGACAACACTCAGATAGCTATTTTTCTTGAGGGAATAATGAATGATAAACGATATCCTCTTTGTTTTTTGGCTCTTTGCCTCTATATTCAAAGTATTGGCAATCACCTATAATGCCAGTACTTTCATATATATGGCATGTCTTTTTTTCTTTTCCGTTCATATAACTGGCATAGTGTTGTTTCGTGTGAAATAAATCCAATGAACTGTCATTCCAGATACTCTGTTTTTTTGGGTAATCTCTTATTTCTAATTCACCATATAAAGTATCAAATACATAAAGCTTATTTTGACGCATTGGTTTCATATAAACTTTAATTCCATCTTTAGCAACTGCTATTGAACAATAATTATCTCCCTGTGTATAGTTGCAGCCTATATATTCAAGGTCTAGTGACTGCACAATTTGTCCAGAGGCTTTATCATGAACAAATAATCCAAAATAGCCTCCAAAAATTATTTTCTCTGCGTCCACATAATACAATATTGCTCCATCTGCACCTGTGATTCCTTTTAAATCTACCGAAGCTGGTTTTGCTTCCACAGTTGCAGAATAAGTATCTGGCATTTTTTTCTTTGACGGTTCAAATACTGTACCATCTTTTAGCTCCATTCCAAAACGTTTATCTGTAAGTGTAACAGGAGAAGAAGCATCTGCGGCAAAACACAGTGTATTTTTACTGCCTCTTTCAAAAGTATAATGAAACTGCCCATCATCTGTAGTAAGGATAATTTTATTATTTTTTTCTGTATAAGAACCAAATGGCATATAAGAAGACAGTACATCATAAGTGAAACAAAATGTTTTCTTTTCTGTATCTAGGGTTAAAGTTGGAAGAACTGCATTTAAAACTTTCGTATCAGCATCTGTTTGTGCTATATATGAACTTGCCAATTCTGTTTTTTCATCTAATGGTTCTGTAGTTGCTTTATTTTCTATCGTATTCTCTTCTTCTGTTTTTGCTTCCCTAGGATTCGCCAGAAAACATACAGAAATAATAATTCCTATTAAAAATATAATAGATGTCAATATAACTGATGGTTTTTTAAATTTTTTCATGCGAACCACCCTTTCTTTTATCTTGATTTTTCCAAAAGACAACGGAGATATATTAAAGCTATTTTTTCCTGTGCTATAACTTAAAAGAGTAAGCAAATATTCTTTTTTCTCTTGTGTATTCATAAGTAAAACGGCTTTTTCATCACAGGCAAATTCAACATCTCTGCATAAAAGAGTATAAGAGATCCAGACCAAAGGGTGAAACCAGTATATAGACAGTATTAAAAAAGCTATTATTTTTAATACATGGTCTTTTCTTGCCAGATGAGCATTTTCATGAGCAAGAATATAAGCTAACTGTTTACTATTTACATTATATGGAATATAAATCCTTGAATTTACAACTCCAAGTATAAAAGGAGAATTTACAAATTCGCTTTCCCATATATTGTCAGATAAATGTGTTGCAGTAAATACTTTTTTACGTATATAAATGTGACTTATAAACAAATAGAATAACATAATTATTATGCCGACAATCCATATAGTTGTACAAATACTGATAATACTAGTTTTATATTGCTGTTTTATCTTATTGGACGTATCTGGCTGGATATATTCTCCTGACTGTTTATAGTTATTATCTTTAGATTTAATATTTACATCTGTAAATTTATTATCTGCTTGTATATTTACCACATTATTGTTATCTTTTAAATCAATGCTGTCTTGATTAATAGATAAAACTTTATCCCAAACAGGAATAAGACTTATGGAACTTTCAATATTAAAAGGGCATATAAGTTTAAATCCAACTATAACCCATAAAAAACAGACAATCCATCTTGGAGCTTTATGGAAAAGTAGCCTAAAAGCCATTACAGCCAGAATAATCCAACTTGCATTTACACCCATTGACAGCACTTTTACAAAAATATCCTGCATATATATCACTTCCTTCTATAAACAGTTCAGATTTTTTAATCTTTTTCAATAATTTTTTTTATATCCTCTATCTCACTTTCGGACAGTTTTTCATGCCGTCCAAAAGCAGCAATAAATGCAGGAAGTGAGCCTTCAAAAGTTTTTTCTACCATATTGCCTATTTCTGCTTCTTGTATTTCTTCTTTTGAAATAAGAGAGGTAACAATAGTATTTTCATTTTTAACTACACCACGTTCCGATAACCTCTTTATTACAGTATAAACAGTTGTACTTTTCCAGCCAAGCTTTTCGTTACAAAGTTTTACAAGTTTCCGGCTTTTTATAGGTTCATTTTCCCATAAAAGCAGACAGAATTTGTATTCGCTTTCAAAAATTTTGGGTGTTTCCATTAAATTCCTCCTTTAAAAAAAATACACTCTAATATATTAGAGTAATTATATTCTAATACATTAGAGTAATATTGTCAATACTTTTATTATTTTTTACTTTAACTTCCTCATTCCAATTTTCAAACGCATCTTGGCAGCTTTAATTTTAGCAATATAGCGGCTGGAATATAAAAGCCCTGTCCATAATGTACCCATTACAAAACCAAAGATAGTATTGGCAATAGTTACATATGGTTCTGTTCTTGTAAGTCCTATAATATCTATTACCATAAAAACTGTCATGCCAAAAAGTGCAATAATGAACATAGCACACATTCTTTTTGAAAAAAAACTTTTTTCAATATTATTATAATCGGCTATCTTTAACATCAATTCCTCATCTTTATTATTCATATTCTCATCTTTCCTTTCTCCATCTAATATTTCTCCTACTTCTACTTCATAATATTTTGCTAGTTCAATCAACAAGTCAAAATCAGGCATGGTCGTACCATTCTCCCACCTAGAAATACTTCGATTAGACACTCCTAATATTTCAGCAAGTTCCACCTGTGTTACAGATTTCTCACTGCGCAGTTTTTTTAGAAACAAACCTACCTTTTGCTGATTCATATTTTTTGCCTCCTTTCAGTTTACAAAATAACATTTTTTGTACAAAAAGTACAGGTCAGAAACTGAGAATAGCAGTTTTTATGCACAGGACAAAGGCTGAGAACATTAAATCAACTATATTCAATTTTCTTCTTTTTATTTTTATTCTGACAAAAATTTGTATTTAAACAATGCCCAAACAGTTATTTTCCTTAGAAATACAAATAATGGATAATAAAAAAATATCAGGGAATAGCACTTTATAAACTGTTATTCCTCGATATTTTTTACTATTATATATCGTTGTCCCTTTAATTTATAAATGAAATTTACTTTTCTGGTATAAATCCTTCAAATATAAATATGTCAAATATCTTTCTTGCCTTTTTCAGCTCCTCCTTACTTTTTATTGTCCAAGCAACATTTGTTACAGAAAAAAGTTTTCTAATTATTCTGTAGGATAAATTATTGCTATAGTAGTGGTTATAAGCAATAAAATCGGGCTTTGCCAGAAAGTTTAACATAAGGTTTGTAAATAAAAATTTTATGACAATATTATTTTTGTCTTTCTCTTTAAACATATCTGATGCAAGCTGTCCTCGTGGAATCTGTGGCTGTAATTTTTTATATAATGCAACTGCAAGTGGATGGAAAGATTCTATACAGTATTTTCCATTGTACTTTTTCATCTTTTCTGACAGAAGTTTGGTTGTCCTTTTCCAATCTCCTTCTGGTTTAATTTCTATAATAAGTGGAACTTTTCCATTTACTGTTTTAAGTACCATGTCTAATGTTGGAATCTTTTCTTTAGTGTCTGTTAAATTATAACTGCACAATTCTTTATATGTGCACTCCGTAAGTAGTTTGTCTTTTCCACATATTCTATCAAGTGATGCATCATGAAAGACTACAAGCTTGCCATCAGATGTTTTCTGGACATCAAGTTCTATTCCAAATCCAAGTTCTATAGCTTTTTTAAATGCAGGTATAGAATTTTCAGGACACTTTTTCTTATTGTCATAAAAGCCCCTGTGTGCAAAATAATAGTCTTTGAATGCATCCATGCGTCCTAGTTTATTATTTGGCTTTAAACACATACAATACAATATTGGTATGGCTGCTAAAGATAAATATTTTTTCACATTACATTGCTCCTTATCCATTATATTCTGACTACTCTCCACGGCAAGCCGTGGAGGTTCTAACTGATGACATTTTGCAGTAATCGTACATCA
>DESG01000062.1:0-15763 GCA_002361175.1 Lachnoclostridium sp. UBA3320
ATTAGACCCGAAGAGATTAAAAAAATGAAAAAAGGAGCTAAAGTTTTTAAAATGTTATCCGATATATATAGCAGGTAAAGTAATACATACCAAATATTTATTAAGATGTTCATTTCTGAATTGATGTGTACGGGCTGATATAAGGGAGTGAAAAGTAGTAATTATCACTAGTCTCATGGATGAGGCTATCGTTTCAAGGAGGAATTAAATATGATAGTACAGCATAATATGACAGCGTTTAACGCTAGTAGACAGTTGGGTATTACCAACTCAAATCTTGCTAAGAGTACAGAAAAGTTATCTTCAGGTTACAGAGTAAACCGTGCAGCTGATGATGCAGCAGGTCTCTCAATCAGTGAGAAGATGAGAGGACAGATAAGAGGTCTTAATCAGGCTTCAACTAATGCACAGGATGGTATTTCTCTTATTCAGACAGCTGAAGGTGCTTTGAATGAAATTCATTCAGTACTTCAGAGAATGAGAGAGCTTACAGTACAGGCAGCTAACGATACAAACGTTACAGCTGACCGTCAGGCTATTGCTAAGGAAGTAAGAGCTCTTACATCTGAGATTACACGTATTGCAACACAGACAGAGTTCAACACAATGAAGCTTCTTTCAGGTAGGTTTGCAACACATACAACGAATTATGGGACTGTTACAGGACCTCAAGCACCAGGTCAGAAAATTATTTTTACTAGTGTAAAAGGTGACCCAGTGGAAAAGGCAGGCAGGAAACTTAATCTTCAGGTTGGTGCTAATACAGGTCAGTTGATTTCATTAAATATTGATATTATGACTGCTGGTCAGTTAGGTGTTTCAACTGGAAGAGTTGCTAAGTGGATTTCATTAGGTACATGCAATGGTAATTCAATTACATGCCTTATTACGATTGTAAATGCAGCTATTACAAAGGTTTCATTACAGAGGTCTGCACTTGGTGCTTTACAGAACAGGTTAGACCACACAATTGCCAATGCTGATAACACAGCTGAGAATTTACAGTCATCAGAGAGCAGGATTCGTGATGCTAATATGGCTGATGAGATGGTTCAGTACTCATCATCTTCTATCTTACAGCAGGCAGGTCAGTCTATGCTCGCTCAGGCAAATCAGGCTACACAGGGTATACTCTCATTACTTGGTTAATTATAAGTTTGTTAGTATTTCGGATGGAGCTGGCCATATGGTCAGCTCCATTTTTTCATAGTTATAAAGAAGAATAATATAGGGAGGCAGTATATGAGCCAGCAAAAGGAATCAGTTGAAAAATCAGTTAAGGACGTTGAAGAAGTAATAGAACTTTTTTACCAGCAAAAGCTTCAGGAAGCTTTAAATAAATTTGAGTCTGTACTTGGTGGGATGATGACAGCTATAGATGTACTTTTTACATATAAAGCAGAAAATAAAGAATTTAAACTTGATGAAGTAAAATTGACTAATACATTAAAAGACGCAATGGGAGCACTGGAAGAGGGTGATATGGTACTTTTAGCGGATATATTACAATATGATTATCTGGAATATATGCAGGAGTTGTTAGATAATATGCAGTAAAAAATAAATTGAATAAAGGAATGACAGGAGATGAATTGTTTAGAAAAAAATCTGTCTGTAATGAAAGAAGGCAGACAAGCTCTTTATGATAAATTAGAAGATATATTAAACAGTGGTCAATATTCATATGATAATATTGAAGAAATAGAAACAAAGGATGGAAATAAAGCACTTATAATAGAAAAAGATAATGTTAAATATAGATTAAACAGTATATACAGACCTTTAAGTGAAGCAAATAAATGGGCAGACCAGTATGAATTTCATAATCTTAATATATCTGTTATTATGTTTGGTATGGGTAATGGCTTATTCGTACAGGAAATGTTAAGAAGATTACAATCAGATGCATCAGTTTTTCTTTATGAGCCTGATATATCTGTATTTTTATATGTTTTAAATAATGTTGATATATCAGATATTTTATCTGATAAACGTATAAGTTTATTTATTAACGATATAAATTACAGTGAATTTGAAGAACTTTTACAGAGAAATACGGACTGGAGAATGTTACTGGCACAGATAGTATGCCACCATCCAATTTATGATAAAATATATGGAAATGAGTATATTAAATTTTTAAAAATAATAAATAAAGCTAATAATCTTGAAAAGATAAATATGGATACAGAAAAACATTTATCTGTTGCCCTTGCTAAAAATGCTATTAAAAATTTATGTTATATAAAGGAAAGCAATTATATTTCAGAATTTATCGGCAAGATACCTGAAGAACTGCCTGTGATTATAGTGGCAGCGGGTCCGTCACTTGATAAGAATATAGATGAACTGAAGAAAGCAGAGGGAAAGGCTTTTATATTTGCAACTGATACATCAGTAAAATACCTTATTAAGCACAATATTAATTTTGACGCAATGATAACTATTGATTCAAAGAAAGCAGGCTGGCATTTAAGGAATGAAAAATGTCATGATGTGCCAATGTTTTGTGTGCTTGAAGCAAATACTAAATTTATGGAGATGCATAAAGGGCGTAAAATCTGGCTTAGAAGCTCTGTTTATATGCATGATTTATATAATAAGTTTAATCGTGAATTTCCTGTCTATAATAATGGAGGTTCAGTTGCTACGGCTGCATTTACTGTATGTGTTTCATTAGGATTTAAAAATATTATTCTTATAGGACAGGATTTAGCATATAGTGGGAATGTTACTCATGCTGGGGGGACTGTAAAAAATATACCAGGTGATAAAGATGGCAGAAAACTTGTCGAGAGCGTAGATGGCGGCAAAATTTGGACTCGTTACGACTGGCTTATATATCTTGAATGGTTTGAAGATGCCATAAAATCTATAAAAGATATAAATGTAATAGATGCAACAGAAGGTGGAGCTTTAATACATGGTTCAAAGGTTATGAAGCTTTCAGAGGTAATTAACCAGTATTGTAAAGAGGAATTTTCATTTAAAGATTTACTTGACAGTATGCCATATACATTTACAGCTGATGAATATAATGAAGCCAGAAATGATATGTTGAATATCCAAAAAGAGTTTATAGATATGAAGCAAAAAGCTAATGAAGGCGTTAAAGCAGCAGAGCAGTTAATTAAAATTGTAAATACTGGAAAGCAGAATACAAAAAGTGAGCATAACAATTTAAAGAAAATTGATAAAATAAATAAGTTTGTTGGCAAACAAAAGGCGTATAGCATTTTGGATGCCTATATAACAAGTGCAGTTGCCAATGATGTACAAAAGATTAATACCCTTACTAATGATGAAGATGAAAATATGAAAAAAACACTTGAAATTTCAATGTCATTATATAAAGCACTTATACAGGCTGTAGATGCATTGATGCCATCTCTTGAGGAAACACTTGATAAAATATAGTCATAAGTTATGTAAAAATTTTAGAAAGGCATAGACATTTTTATGAGAAAATTGTTAGAAGATATAAGAGAAATATCACATTTTGTAACACAGGCAGTTTATTTTTATAGAAAACAGAATTATGCCAAAGGGCATATGTTATCTACAACAGTGGTCAACCGTGTAGAAAAATATTTTTATGATGCAGAAGAGTCAGGTTTTACGGAAAGTGCAAGTTTTTTACTGCCTGTATGGAATAATCTTCTGGAAGCTACAGAAAATGGTGATGAAATATGTCTTGCCGATATATATGACAACCAGCTTATGCCAGCTTTATTTGAAATACAGTCATGTCTGCTTAATGAGCTAGGAGGAGAACCAATAGTTTACTGGGAAGATAACATGAATCTTCTAAAAGATAAAGATATAGAATTATTTGAAATTTTGAAAGATGCTACTGAAAATGAAAATAGGGAATATATATTAAGTTTTGCAAATACAGGTGATGCAGTTTTATCAGTAGGTACAGAACAGTATGGCAAAGTAATGCTTTCTTCGTGCATTAATCCTTGGCAGGAAGCTGTTGTATATGGCGATAGTCTAAATGACAAAATTGCCAGAAGATGTGTTATATTTGGTCTTGGTATGGGATATCATGTAAGATATATAGCCTCATTGCCATATTTTAGGGAAATCATAGTGCTTGAAAGCGATTTGGAACAGCTTAGGATATGTATGATGTATACTGATATGAAAAATCTGTTGTCCAAGAAAAAAGTAAAGATAATTTTATGTAATAAAGTTACTGATTATTCAGAATGGCTTAAAGAAAACAGCAAAGAGGAAGATATAATATATAAAATATGGTATCCTTCTATTAAAACTGTAGAAGATGATACAATACGTGAATTGTTGGAAAATTACTGGATAAATATAAGTTCTGCTGATAATTTAGGAAATGTTTTGCTAAGTAATTTTGAAAGAAACCAGGAGCTGGCAGATGAACCTGTAGATGTTTTACAAAAAGATTTTAAAGATAAGGATTTAGTTATTGTAGGAGCAGGACCATCACTTGATGACAGCCTTGATTATTTAAGAAAATTTTCTTCTAAGGAAAATGTCAGAATAATATGTGTTGGAAAAGCAGCTAAAAAACTTATATCAGAAAATATAATGCCATCATATATAGTGATGATTGATGGTAAAGCAGGAACAAGATGGCAAATTAAAGGAATAGAAAATTGTGGTGTACCGCTTATATATCTTTCAACAGTAGCACATAATGTAGCAGCAGATTACGAAGGAAAAAGATATATCGCCTATCAAGAAGGTATAGAACTATCTAAGGAATATGCAGATAAAAACAATCTTATGATATTCCAGAGTGGAGGTTCTGTTGCAACATTTGCTATAGATATGGCAATACGTATGAAGTGCCTGCGTATCATCTGTGTAGGACTTGATATGGGTTATACTGGTGATAATACACATGCAGGGGGAATAGGCAGGAAGATAAAAAACAAAAAAAGTTTGCGTAAAGTAGAAGCTGTAGGTGGTGGTGAAGTATATACAAGCAAGACACTTGATATATATAGAAGATGGATTGAAAGAAGAATAGAAAATGTAAAAAATATAAAATTTATAAATGCATCATCAGGAGCAAGAATTCATGGCATGGAAGAAAAAAGTCTAAAAGAAATAAATGCTGCTTATTGTAAACAGACAATATTTTGCTATGTGGAAAATCAAGAAGATGCATTAGATAAGTTTGTAGCAGAGCACAATAATGATAGTTTAATTCATATATTGTTATCTATTATTGATAGTTGTGAAGGAAAGCTATATTATTGTCTATGTTATATAATAAATAATTATATAAAATCAGATAAAACCCTCTGGTTTGCAACAGATGTTAAAAGCCTTTATGATACTGTAAAAGAGATTTTTTCTTTTCTTTTTGAAAAAATTATATATATAGAACAGGAAAATGAAAGGGAGTTTGACAGTAAGTTTGACATAAAAATTTTAATAAATTATTTTATAAATTTACAAGCAGATACACATTACGCTTTATTAATGAAAGACCTTTGGACATTAAAAGAAGACAAGAATCTTGAGCACATTATCCAGTTTTTAGATAACCTTCGCAAGGCTAAAATAGAAAAAGATAAAAAATTAACAGAATTATGGTGTTCTTTTTGTGAACTGTTATTATATGAAATAAAAGATATGCTTTCTGGAAAACAATACTTTTATTACAAACTGGCATTATATTCAATTCTTATGAAGTTGAGCAAAAAGGCAGATTATACTAACAGATATTTATGTGAAACATTAAACAATGGTGATATAGAAAATATGTATTTTGTTTATCATCAGTTAAAGCGTAAAATGTTTACAGGACAAGTTGTATTTGATAAGGAATCAGGAAATATTCTTAATAAATTATATGACAGATGTTATGAGGGATTTATAAATGATTTAAAGGAATATTTGGTAAAAATACCATTGGCAGAAAGAAATAAAAATTTGGTAATGATTTTAACTGTACAATTTCTTGAAGAAAGACATGCACCAACAAGTTCAATTATTGAAAGAGTAAAAGCATATAGGGCATTAGGCAAGAATGTTGTTATTATAAATACAGCTGAGATATGTCTTATGAATGGATATGTTCCAATATATAATATAGATATTGGAAATGTTCTTAAAGAATATGATGATATCAATGAAATTAAAATAGGACAATCCAAAACAGCATTTTTGCAAATACCAAAAGAACTGCCGATTCCATATAAAATGCAGGTGCTTGCCCATATGATTAATAAGGTAAAGCCATACTATATATTATCAGTAGGTACAGGCAGTGTATTGGCTGATTTATGTGGAAATATGGTGCCATGTGCATCAATGGCAGTAGTATTTTCAACCCTTCCATATACAAAAAACAATATGAGAATAATAGGCAGAAAGCTTACAGAAAAGGAACTTGAAAATTGTAAGGATAAAGATTATGATGTTATAGAAAGCAGGTTTACATTTGAACTAAAACCACAAAGAAGTACCTTTTTGCGTAAAGAATTAGGGATACCAGAAGAAGCATTTGTGCTTATAGTAGTAGGAACACGTCTTCAATTTGATATTACGGACAAATTTATGGAAATGTTGCAGCAAGTATGCGCAGAAGGATGTTATGTAATATTTGCTGGCATTATGGATAATCACATTGAATTAATGAAAAGATATCCTATAGTGGCCAAAAATTCATTATTTAAAGGTTATTGTGAAGATATGCTTGCTTTAATGGAAATTTGTGATTTATATGTCAACCCAGACAGAGCTGGTGGTGGCTTTTCAGTTATAGAAGCATTCTCAAAAGGAAAGCCAGGGGTATATCTAAAAAAGGGTGATGTATATACTGCTGGTGGACAGGATTTTGCAGTTGATAATTTAGATATAATGGCAAAGCAAATTTTAAGGTATAAGGATGATAAAGAATATTATGACAGAATGGCAAAACTTGCTAAAGAAAGAGCTAAATTAATGACATCTTCTATAGAAGCAATGGCAGATATTGACAGACAAATTTGCCAAAGAGTAGAAGAAAAATACTGGTAGCAACAGTATGTACGAATTGGAGGGAAAACTTTGGAAGAGGCAAATGAAATTTTTTGCAATCAGACTATATATTGTTATCTCGAAGAGCAAAAAGATGGTTTAGAAGCATTTATTGCAGAACATGATAGTGATAGTTTTATTCATATCTTTGCATCAGTTATTGAAAGTTGTGAGGGGAATTTATTTTACTGTCTAGGTGACATAATTAATAACTATATTGAAAATCCAGATAAAAAAATATGGTTTGTAACAGATATAAAATCTCTTTTTGGAATTGTAAAAAAGTTGTATTCTTTTCTTTTTGAAAGGATTATATATATTGAACAAGAAAATAAACAGGAATTTGATGAAAAGTTTGATATAGATGAATTAACAAGTTATTTTTTAGATATACAAAAGAGTAGGCTTAATGCTTTATTTATGAAAAATTTATTGAAGTTGAAAGATAGTGCTGTTTTAGAGGATTATACAAAATTTTTATATGAACTGGATAAAATCGAAATAGATAAAGAAGGTGAGACAGCAAAAATGTGGTGCTGTTTTTGTGCCTTTCTAATGTATGGAATTAATGCTGACAATCAAAATAAAGATTATTTTTATTTTAAGCTCACATTGTATTCAATTATTATGCAGTTAAGCAAGGATGCCAGCTATACTAATGCATTTATTGACACAGTTAATTCGTATAATAGTATAAATGAAGAAAACTTGTATTTTGTATGGAGCCAGTTCCAAAGAATATCACTTAAAAATATGGCTGTTTTTGATGAAAAAACAGATGAAATGCTTAATGAAATGTATGATAGATGTTATAATAATCTGGCAGATGGATTAAAAGAATGTTTAGTAAAAATTCCACATGAAGAAAGAGATAAAAACTTGGTAATGATATTTACTATGCAGTTTCTGAATACAACACATGCACCAACCAAAACTATAATTGAAAGAGCAATGGCATTAAGCAGAGCAGGAAAAAGGGTTGTAATTGTAAATACATGCGAGCATTATATTGTACGAGGATATCTTCCGATGTACCAGACTGGATATGGAAGAGTTTTAAAAGAGTATAATGATGTACAGACAGTAAAAATGGGTAATTTTAATATGCAATTTTTACAATTATCTGAAGAATATCCCATCCAGTACAGAATACAGATATTGGCAAATTTTATTAAAAAGTTAAAACCATTTTATATATTATCAGTTGGTACTGGAAGTATATTAGCTGATTTATGTGGAAATATTGTTCCATGTGCTTCAATGACACTGACATTATCAAGTTTGGCAAAAACTAAAAGTAAACTAAGAATACTAGAGCGTGAATTATATCCAGAAGAAGAAAAATTTTTTGCAGATAATGATATTATAAAAAATGAATTTAAATTTGAACTAAAGAAACAACAAAAGAAATTTACACGTCAGGAAATGAACCTGCCAGAAGATAAATTTATACTTGTTGTAGTTGGAATGTGTCTGAAATCTGAAGTTTCCACTGCTTTTGCTGAAATGCTTGAAAAAACCTGCCTAAATGGATGTTATGTAGTATTTGCAGGAATCGTGGACAATTATAATGAATTAATGAAAAAGTACCCAACTATTGATGAAAACTCATCATTTATTGGTTATTGTGATGATATACTGGCTCTTATGGAAATTTGTGACTTATATGTAAATCCTGATAGAATGGGTGGAGGTTTTTCAGTAATAGAAGCCTTTTCAAAAAGAGTACCAGGAGTTTACTTAAATAAAGGCGATGTTTGCGCTGCTGGAGGAGAAGATTTTGCAGTTAATGATTTTAATGAAATGGAAAAGCAGATTATAAAATATAAAGAAGATAAAGAGTATTATAACAATATGGCAAAACTTGCTAAAAAAAGAGCAAACATTATGACCTCTCCTGATGGTGCAATAGTAGATATTGACAGGCAGATTTGCCAAAAAATTGAAGAGAAATATTGGTAAAGGGGATTTTTATGGGCGAAGTACTTGCGATTATACCTGCACGCAGCGGTTCAAAAAGTATAAAAGATAAAAATATTAGATTAATTAATGGAAAACCTATGCTTGCATATTCTATTGAACATGCATTACAAGCTAAGTGCATAGACAGAGTTATTGTCAGTACAGACAGTGAAGAATATGCCAAAATAGCAAGAAAATATGGTGCAGAGATACCTTTTATCAGACCAAAAGAACTGGCAACTGACACATCGCTTGATATAGATGTATTTGAACATGTACTTAAATACTTAGAGGAAAATGAAGGGTATTTACCTGAACTTGTTGTACAACTTCGTCCAACATATCCTGTACGCAAAATAACTGATATTGAAAATATGGTAAGTTATATGAAGAATAATCCTGATATAGATTCTATGCGCTGTATTGCACCAGCAAAGGAAATTCCATATAAAATGTGGTTTAAAGGTAATGACGGTATTATATCACCTATTATGACAGATATTCCAGAGTGTTATAATATGCCACGCCAAAGGCTTCCTAAAGTTTATTATCAAAATGCATGTATAGATGTAATAAGGGCAGAAGTTATTGTAAAAAAACATTCAATGTCAGGTGAAAGAATAGCTGGATATGAAATGAATGAGAATTTTGATATAGATACAGAAGAAGAATTTATAGCTGCTGAAAAATATCTTATGGAACATTGAAATTGATTTTTATACATATATTTATTAGGAATTTTATGGAAAATGGTAATTCATATATAGCTTAAATAGTATTAATATGATATTATAAACTAATAAGGGTAAATACGGAGGATTGATAATGAGCAAAATATTTGATGATTTATTTATATTTGAAATGGCAAACAGTCATCAGGGAGATGTAGAACACGGCAAAGATATAATTTATGAGATGGGAAAGATTGCAAGAAAACATAATATAAAAGCAGCTGTTAAATTACAATATCGAAATCTTGACAGTTTTATTCATCCTGATTACAAAGGACGCACAGATGTAAAACATATTCCAAGATTTGAAAGTACAAGACTTACATATGAACAGTTTAGTGAACTTGTGTCAGCGATACGTGATGAAGGCATGATTGCTATGAGTACTCCGTTTGATGAAGATAGTGTAGACTGGTGTATGGATCAGGGGCTTCAAATTATTAAAGTTGCAAGCTGTAGTGCTCTTGATTGGCCGCTTTTAGAAAAAATTGCTTTAACACATAAACCTATTATTATATCAGTAGGTGGTAAAACAATATCTGATATAGACAAGTTGTATAACTACTTTACACATAGACATTGTGAATTTGCTTTTATGCACTGTATAGCAGAATACCCAGCACCGATTGAAAGACTTCAACTTGATTTTATTGATAAATTAAAAAGACGTTATCCAGATAATGTTATAGGATATTCAGGTCATGAAGACCCAGATAATAATATTATTCCAATGATGGCAGTAGCTAAAGGAGCAAAAATATTAGAACGACATGTTGGACTTCCTACAGATACGATTAAGTTAAATGCATACTCTATGAATCCAGAGCAAGCTGATAAATGGGTAAGTTCAATACTTGAAGCAAAAGAAATATGTAAAATGAAGAAAGAAACTGAACGTTATATAAGCCAAGAAGAAATAGACTCTTTAAATTCACTTACAAGAGGCGTGTATGTTAAACATGATGTAGAAGAGGGACAAGAACTTAAAAGGGAAGATGTGTTCTTTGCAATGCCAAACCATGAGCGTCAGATGACAAGTGGTGAATTTTATGATGGAGTAGTGGCAAGCAGAGCATATAAGGCTAATGAAGAACTTCACGAAAAAAAACCGATAACAAATACCAATCTTGCAAGAAGTGTTATACATGATGTAAAAGGTATGCTTTATGAAGCTAAAATTTATCTTGGTGATAATTTTGAAGCGGAATTATCACATCACTATGGAATGAAGCACTTTAGACAGTATGGTGCGGTTATAATAAATATTGTAAACAGAGAGTATTGTAAAAAACTTATAGCAGTACTGCCAGGACAAAAACATCCAGTACACATGCATAAAGTAAAAGAAGAAACATTCCAGCTTCTTTATGGAGATTTGCAAGTGGAGATAGAAGGAAAAACTTTTGAATTAAAACCAGGTGATATACAGACAATATTACGTGGTGAGAAACACGCATTTACTTCAAAGACAGGTGCAGTATTTGAAGAAATATCTACAACACATGTGAAAAATGATTCATATTATGATGACCCACAGATAGCAAAACTTGACCTTATGGAGAGAAAAACAAAAGTTTATAAGTGGTAGGTGATAAAAATATGGAAGAGCGTGTTCTGTTAGCAAAAAAAGGAAGAAAGTTATGGCTTTCTCTTACAGAAAAATACCATATAGATAATATGAAATATGTAATTATACTACCAGATATTAAAAGACAATATAATGAACCAGCCCTTGTTTATCTGAAAGAATTTTTAGATAAACGTGGTATAAAACAAGCACTTATATTAACTTATGATGAGTGGGTATTAAATATGAAAGAAAAATACCAAAAGTTTGCACAAATTGAGCAATGTTCCCAAAATGATATAAAAGCACTTTTGCAATTTTATTGTTTATATGAATTTGCTCCAAATATTATTATTGGCTCTTTAGAAGAGCCATCAGGAAGAATGGGAACTGGAATTATTGGTAAGAAAAACTTGACTGCGGAAGAAGTGTTTAAAGGAATTGTATACAGCCTTACAGATTAAAAAGGAGTAGAAGGAATGGAACATTCATTATTAATACAGATGCATGATAAAATAGATGAATTTGAAAAACAAGGATTATTTAATAATAAATTTATTGTTGTATTTGGAAGTAATGAACCAGCAGAAAGAATTATGGAGTATCTGGCAAGTAAAAATATTTTTGTAAATGCTCTAGTAGATAATAATAAGAAAAAAGATGGCACATTTTTAAATGGAGTTAAGGTAACACTTCCAGATAAGCTTTTACTCCCTAAAAATAATAAGGCAGTAATTCTTATTGCATCAAAATATTATCCAGAAATGGTTGTACAGCTGAATGGTATGGGATATAAAGAAGGTACTGAAATTTTAAAGGTTGTAGAATATAGTTCTTTTAGCGCACCTGTATTAACAGAAGATGAATTTGAAAAAAGATGTAGTATTGTTCTTAGAGGAGAAAAGATATACAAAAATATTATTGATAGTAATTCACATATACAGAAAATATTTATATGTCCATTAATTGTTTTAGGAGATGCTTATGTAGGTATGTCCTGCATGAGAGAATATATAAAACTTAATAATATAACAGAATATGCACTTGTGCTTGTAAACAGAGCATGTTCAAAAATTGCTGCACTATTTGGTTTTGACAGTCACGTATATTCTATTACAAGAGAAGAAATGAATGAATTGGTGCAATATGCAGTTTTTAGTGATATGGCAGACAAAAAAATACTGATATTAAACCATAGACATCCATATACATGTAGAATTGGTGAAATTGGAAATTATAAAAATATTAACTTTATGGACCATTTTCGTTATAGCATATTTAATCTTCCAGAAGGAAATATGCCAGAAGTTCCTAATTCTATAAGGGATAGTAAAGAAAGTAAACAATATGTGGAACAATTATTTAATAAAAATAGATTAGTCAAAGGAAAAACAGTTATTATATTTCCTTATGCAAAAACTGCTGCAAAACTTGATGAAAAATTTTGGATAAAATTAGTTATAAAATTAAAAGAACAAGGATATAAAGTCTGTACAAACAGTAGTAGTGATAGTGAACCAGCTATAGAAGGCACTATTCATTTATTTTTTGATATCCGTTATGCTTTAGAAACTGTTGAGGCAGCAGGATATGTTATAGGGCTTAGAAGTGGATTATGCGATGTAATATCCACAGCAAAGGCTAAGAAAATTATTATTTATCCAGATAGATTCTATGGACCAGACAGTTTTATTAACTTCTTTAGTTTAAATAAGATGAATTTATGTGATGATGCAGTAGAATTAGTTTGGAAAAATAATATAGAAGAAATGCTTGAACTGATTTTAGGAGAGATAGAATTTCATCAGGCCGTTCTGTTTGTAAACAAAGATAAAGGAGTATAGTATATGGACACTAATTATATTATTGTACAAGCTGGTGGAAAAGGAACACGAATGGAATATCTTACAAAAAATAAACCAAAAGCTTTAATTCCCATTAATAATTTACCAATGCTTTTTCATTTATTTAGAAAATATCCCGATAAGCGTTTTATTATTATTGGAGATTACAAATATAGTGTATTAAAAAAATATCTTGCTGCATTTGCTGATGTAATGTATTGTTTGGTAGATGGAAGAGGCTATACTGGCACTTGTGCTGGAATTAAAAAGGCATTAAAATATATTCCAGAAGGTGAAAGTTTTCTTTTAATATGGTCAGACTTAATCCTTCCAGAAGAGTTTCAATTACCTGTTAAAAAAGAAAATTATCTTGGCTTATCTAAAGATTTTCCATGTCGTTGGAAATATGAAAATGAGGAATTTAAAGAAGAGAGCTCTACGGAATATGGAGTTGCTGGTTTATTTATTTTTAAAAATAAATTAGAAATTGAAGATGTTCCTTTAGAGGGTGAATTTGTACGCTGGCTTAAGCAAAAAGGAATTAAGCCTGAAGAACTTGCATTAAGTAAAACTAAAGAATATGGATTAATCTCAGAATACAATAAATTAAAAACACAGCGTTGTCGTCCATTTAATCGTATGACCATAGATGGAAACAAGCTTATTAAAGAGGGAATAGATGAGCAAGGAAGAAAGCTTGCAGTGAGAGAAAAGGCATGGTATCAGTTTATAGAGCCTTTAGGATTTACAAATATACCACATATTTATAGTTATGAACCTTTTGTAATGGAAAAAATTGATGGAAAAAATATATTTGAGTATGACTTAAGTTTTCAAGAAAAAAAAGAAGTATTAAATCAGATTGTATTAATGTTAAAGGAACTTCATTCACTTGGTTTTGCGCCTGTTGATTATTTTAGCATAAAGGAGGCATATCTTACAAAAACATTTGACCGTCTAAAAAAAATCAGAGATATGATTCCATTTGCAGACCAGAAACATATAACTATTAATGGAAGAAAATGTAAAAATGTATTTTTTTACAAAGATGAGCTTGAAAAACGTTCGGAGTTGCTTTTTAATTGTGAGAAATTTGTATTGTTGCATGGTGATTGTACATTTTCAAATATGATGTTACGTAATTCTGATATGAAACCTTTAGTAATTGACCCTCGCGGATATTTTGGATATACAGAATTATATGGTGATGTAGCTTATGATTGGGCAAAGCTGTATTATTCAATTATAGGGAATTATGATAAATTTAATATAAAAGATTTTCGCTTAGAATTTAAAAAAGAAGAAGTAATATTAAACATTTCATCTAATAACTGGGAAGATATGGAAGAAGAATTTTTTTCATTAGTTTCAGAAGACGTATCAAAAGACCAAATTAAATTATTACATGCTATTATTTGGTTGTCATTAACAACTTATGCATGGGAAGATTATGATTCCATTTGTGGTGCATTTTATAATGGTTTATATTATTTAGAAGAAGTTCTATAAAAAAGAAATCAACCAGAAGGGAACAAATTATATTATGACTACATATTTTGAAAAACAATTAAAAGAAATTGAACATTCAATTCATTCTATAGATATGGAAATATTTGAAAAAATGGTAAACTCTGCTGTTAGTGCTATTAATAATGGACATAAGGTTATTGTATCTGGTCTTGGTAAAAATGTTCCTATTTGTGATAAGTTTGTAGGTTCTATGGTTTCTATGGGGTTAGATGCGTGTTTTTTACATACAAATTCTGCTATTCATGGCGACATGGGAGTTGTAAAAAATGGTGATATGGTGATTATGTTGACTAAAAGTGGAGAAACAGCAGAATCTATTTATCTTACAAGATTATTAAAAAAACGTAAAATAGATATGTGGCTTTTGACTTTTGCAAAAGACAGTACACTGACAAACGAAATACCAAATTGCCTTATTTTAGATTTAAATCATGAGGGAGATTTGTGGAATGTCATGCCAAACAATTCAACAACAATTAACTTAATTGTACTGCAAGGATTAGCAATGATGATTGCAAACCGTCTTAAACTGGATATAGGACAGTTCAAACGTAACCATCCTGGTGGGCATATTGGAGAGATGCTTAAATAATAAAAAGCATTTTAGCATTACGAAGATAGTGGAAATATATTTATAAAATAGAAAGCAGCTTTAAAAAGCTAAAAGTTGCTTTCTTTGTTTTTGATAGCTTTATTGTTTATATTAGAAAGAAAGGATAAAACATGTATAGAATTATTACAGAGCAAATATTAGAACAGTATAAAGAATATTTAATTAGTGAAGAAAAAAGTATAACAACGATTAGCAAGTATATGCGTGATATTAGGAAACTGGAAGAATATGCGGCTGGAAGTGAGATTACAAAAAAACTTATGATTGAATATAAAGAAGATTTAAGAGTTAATAAAAAATACAAGTTATCAAGTATTAATTCTTTTCTAATTGCTGCTAATCGTTTGTTTGAGTATATGGGATGGTATGAGTTACGAGTTAAGACATATCGTATACAAAAAGAAACTTATGTATCAGAGAACAGAGACTTATCAAAAAAAGAATACAAAAAGCTTGTAAGTGAAGCATTACGTAAAGGAAAGAAAAGACTTGCCATGATTAT
>DESG01000062.1:16032-16556 GCA_002361175.1 Lachnoclostridium sp. UBA3320
AAAGAAAAGACTTGCCATGATTATACAAACTATGTGTGCAATGGGTATTCGTGTCAGTGAACTGGCTAGCTTGACTGTAGAGAGTATAATAAAAGGGGAAGTAGAAATTTATTGCAAAAAGAAACAAAGAAAAGTTCTTATTCCAAAGAAACTTAGAAAAATTTTATTAAAGTATATTAATGATAATAATATTGAAACAGGTATTATATTTCGTACATCTAAGGGAAATGCAGTTGACCGTAGTAATATATGGAAAGAAATGAAAAAACTTGGTAAAGAGTCTGAAATACCAGAAGAAAAAATTTATCCACATAATCTTAGACATTTATTTGCAAAAGCATTTTATGAAATAAATAAAGATATTGCTAAATTGGCTGATATGCTTGGACATAGTAATATAGAAACTACAAGAGGATATATTATGATATCATGTAAGGAGCATCAGAAACAACTTGATATGATGCAGTTAATATAATAAGGGTAAAATATAATTGATATATTTTTAAAAGCAAATGAAGATTTAC
>DESG01000036.1 GCA_002361175.1 Lachnoclostridium sp. UBA3320
TTATTTTAATGTTGATATCTTATAAAGTGAATAATTTTTATCTAGAATTTTTTACTGAATTTAAAAAGATTTATTCTTTAGGAGGAATTAATGGACTTAAAATTACTTGGATTAAATATTAAAAACAGCAGAAAAAATATGAAATTAACTCAAGCACAACTTGCAGAAAAAACAAATTTATCAACTGTACATATTTCTCATATCGAAGGTGGCAGTGTTAAAATGTCAGTTGATACCCTAATTAATATATGCAATACCTTAAAAACGACCCCTAATGATATTCTCTGGGGACAATTTGAAACAAATATTGACAATTCTGATAATAGCAGCAAAGATATACTTACTGACAATGGTCAATACAATATTAATACACAGTTAAGTGAAAAAGCCAAAAATATGTCACAAAGTGACAAACGACTTATGATAGAAATAGCTGGGCTTCTGGCAAATCGTGATAATAATGATAACTGAAATATTTGTGTCTAACATAAATATTATGTATATTTGAAATCAAAAAAGGACAGTTGTCTTATAATATATAAAGAATCTGTCCTTTTACAATACTATTTTTAAAATATTTCTTAGCTGACTTCATCCAGCTTGCTTAACTTTATAGCTTGGTCTGCTGCTATTATATTATCAAGTACTTCATTTATATCTCCGTCAAGTATTTCACCAAGCCTGTGACTTGTATACTTAATACGGTGGTCTGTTACACGTCCTTGTGGGAAGTTATACGTTCTTATTTTTTCAGAACGGTCGCCTGTACCAACTTGACTTCTTCTCTCTGCTGCCTGTTCACTGTTTGCCTTTTCCTGCTCCATATCATATATCCTTGAACGCAGCACTTTCATTGCCTTATCTTTATTTTTAAGCTGTGATTTCTCGTCCTGACAAGTCACCACTATTCCCGTTGGAATATGTGTAATCCTTACAGCAGAATCAGTTGTATTGACACATTGTCCGCCATTGCCTGAAGCACGGTAGACATCTATTTTACAATCATTTGGGTCTATATGCACATCTAATTCTTCCACTTCTGGCATAATTGCAACAGTTGCTGTTGAAGTGTGTATTCTGCCGCCAGATTCTGTTGAAGGTATACGCTGTACACGATGAACACCACTTTCATACTTAAGCTTTGAATATGCTCCTGTGCCTATTACCATAAACACAATTTCCTTAAACCCGCCTATGCCATTTTCATTAGCACTTATAACTTCTACTTTCCAGCGGTTATTTTCAGCAAATTTTGAATACATTCGGAATAAATCTGCGGCAAAAAGAGCTGCTTCGTCACCTCCTGCACCTCCACGTATCTCTACAATTACGTTTTTGTTATCATTTGGGTCTTTTGGCAGCATAAGTATTTTAAGTTCTTGTTCACATAAACTAGCTTTTTCTTTACATGTGCTAAGTTCTTCTTTGGCAAGTTCTTTTAATTCCTCGTCACTTTCCTCGTCAAGCATTGCAAGGCTATCTTCTATTCCATCTTTTGCAGCCTTATATTCCTTATATTTACTTACAATAGGCACAAGTTCACTTTGCTCTCTCATAAGTTCCCTGTATTTATTCTGGTCAGCTATAACATCTTGTTCAGTAAGCAGCATATTTATCTCTTCAAGCCTTCTGGCTAAATCTTCTAATTTATCAAACATAGTCTTCTTTCCTTTCTTAAAAAATAAAATTAATTGATACTTAGATTACTGCTTTACTGCCGCTACAACCCTGTCATTGCCAGATAAATCCTTTTGCACGCAAACATTTTTATATCCACTCTCCTTAAATAAATCTACAACTTGTTTACCTTGGTCATAACCTATTTCAACAGCTAAAGTTCCACCTTTTTTAAGATAATTTCTTGCTTCCCTGCCTATAATTTTGTAGAATTTAAGCCCATCAGCACCACCATCAAGCGCTATAAATGGCTCATGTTCTTTCACTTCTGGCATAAGAGTAGGTATAACTTCTGTCCTTATATAAGGTGGATTTGATACTATAACATCAAATTTTTTAGTTACATTATCAAACATATCACTGTGGATAAACTCTACATTAACATTATTAAGTTTAGCATTTTTCTTTGCAATTTCAAGTGCTTTTTGAGAAAAATCAGTCGCTATGCACAGTGCAGCATCACCAAGTTTCATAAGTGATATAGCAAGACAGCCAGAACCTGTACACATATCAAGAACACTTTTTCCTCTAACTAGTGGAAGTACATATTCTGCAAGTGTTTCAGTATCTTGTCTTGGCACAAGGACATCTGACGAAACTATAAATTTAAGCCCCATAAATTCCTGCACACCAGTAATATGTTGTAAAGGTATATGTGCTGCTCTGGCATTTATCAAGTTAAAATACTTTTGCACAGTTTTCTCTGAAACTTTATTGGATTTATTTATAAAATATTTGGCCCTTCCCATTGTAGTAACATACTCAAATAAAAGCCATGCGTCTATATCACAGTCAGTTATACCTGCTTTTTCTAAAATATCTCTGCCTTCTTTAAGAAGTTTTTCATAACACAAAACTTTGACACTCCTTATATACCTTGATTATTTATAATCTGAAAAATTTATTACCTTAGCCCCTTCTTTTGTGCTATGTTTTTCCGAATCCTTATCATCTATTACTTTGTTTTCTTCCACTTCACTAGTTTCTTCTAAATTAAGGAAATGGTCAAGTCCAATCAAGTTTTCATCATGTATATCTTTATACATAGGAATTGTTATTCCATGTCCTGATTCTTTGCGTTTCATCGCCTCTTCTGCTATTCTCTCAAGTTCAGCTTCTCTTTCTTCCATTTCTTTAAGCATACGTGCATGTTCCTCAGCACGTTGTTTATTTTCACGTTCCCTTTTAAGAAGTTCTTCTTTAAGTTGAGCACGTGATTTATGTACAGTATTCTTTTCACTTCTTGCCTTTTTCTCTTGCCTATTCTTTATCGCTTCTTGGCGTCTTTGATATCCTCTCCAATCAAATATCGCTTCAATAGCAGCAATAGCTACTTCTATCATTTCATCATCAGGTTCTCTTGTAGTAAGTTTTTGCATAAGCATACCTGGCTTACTTAAAAAATTTATAATTTTGTTATCAGTATTGCCTGCAAAACGTATAAATTCATAAGAAATACCCGCAATAACTGGTACAAGCAGTATACGTAACGCTATGCGAAGAAATATATTCTCAAAAGAAATAAACATAAAACACACAATGCTTAGAAACATTACAATAAAAAGAAAATTTGTTCCACATCTTTTGTGGTGTTTTGACTGTGTGCGAACATTTTCTACCGTTAAGGGCAATCCATTTTCCACACAGTTTATGGATTTATGCTCTGCACCATGGTACATAAATACCCTTTTTATATCTTTCATAAGTGATATTGCAAGCACATAGCCGATAAATAAGACAATACGTATCACACCTTCTATTACTGCAAGCATAGTAGGTGACTCTACTACAGTTATATTGTGTAGAATCTGTGATAAATAAAATGGAAGAATAATAAAGATGACTAATGCAAGCGCAATAGCAAATAAAATGATAAGTATATTTTGTAATTTTTCTGTCTTATTTTTTTGCTCATTCTCTGCTTTAGTTTTAATATTTTCTTCTTCTTCATAATAATCTGCAGAATATGTCAAAGTTCTTATTCCAAGTGTCATAGATTCTATAAAACTGGTGATACCTCTTATTATAGGCAATCTAAAAAACACTGATTTTTCAGATATGCTTGTACATTTGCCATGAATAATATTTATTTCACCATCAGGCTTTCTTACAGCAATAGAATAGTCAGATTTATATTTCATCATTATTCCTTCTAATACAGCCTGACCTCCAATTCCCGATGACTTCACAGCTTTCCCTCCATTCATTCTATATATAAAAATTGTTACAGATATTAAACAAAATGGTCACAACTCCGTATGTTAGGCGCTGTGACCATCAAACAATGCCGGTAAACCAGCTTTAAATTCTTTAATTAGCCTGAATACCATATTTACGATTGAATTTATCAATCGCACCACGAGCTTTAACAGCCTTCTGCTGTCCTGTGTAGAAAGAATGACATTTTGAACAAATTTCTACATGAATTTCTTCCTTTGTAGAACCAGTTATAAATTCATTGCCACAGTTGCATACAACTTTTGCCTGATAATAATTAGGATGAATTCCTTCTTTCATAATAACTATAACCTCCATTCTACAATCCCGTAGTACATATATATTATACATTTATGCACTATGGAAAGTAAATAACGCAACTTCCTAAGTATAACATACAAAATATTCTAATGCAATCTTTTTTTGAAGTTTCTTTAATAATAGAAGAAAAAGAGCATCAGATAAAAAAGATAACATTTCAAACAAAGATGCTAAAATGTTATCTTTTGTTAAAATTTAAAAGGTTTATTAAATTATTATATATTCTCTTCTTTACGTATTTCCTTTGTGCGTATTTCACGACAAATATCATTTATAAATACTTGTAAATCTTTCTGCCCTTCATCTCCTGCAAAACGGCTTCTTACAGACACTTTTCCTGCTTCTTCTTCCTGTGCACCTACTACAAGCATATAAGGAAGTTTGTCAAGTCTTGCTTCACGGATTTTATAACCTATCTTTTCAGAGCGGTTGTCAACTGTTGCATCTATGCCATTCTTTTTAAGTTCTGCAAGGACTTTTTCTGCATAATTCGTAAATTTTTCAGATATAGGAAGTACACGCACCTGCTCAGGACAAAGCCATGTTGGGAATTTTCCTGCATACTTTTCAATAAGCCATGCAAGTGTACGTTCATAACATCCCATTGATGTTCTGTGTATAATATATGGACGCTTTTTCTCACCGTTTTCATCTATATAATACATATCAAAGCGTTCTGAAAGGAACATATCAAGCTGTACTGTAATCATCGTGTCTTCTTTGCCATAGACATTTTTAGCCTGTATATCAAGCTTTGGTCCATAAAAAGCAGCTTCGCCCTTTTCTTCTGTGTACTCAAGTCCTATATCGTCAAGTATTTCACGCATTGCGCCTTCTACTTTGTCCCACTCTTTGGCTGTTCCAAGATATTTGTCTGTATGGTCAGGGTCCCACTTAGACATACGGTAAGTTACATCTTCTTCAAGCCCAAGGGTTTTAAGGCAGTATCTTGCAAGTCTTACACAGTCTTTAAACTCTCCTGCAATCTGTTCTGGTGTACATATAAGATGTCCTTCTGAAATAGTAAACTGGCGTACACGTGTAAGCCCATGCATCTCGCCTGAATCTTCATTGCGGAAAATTGTAGATGTTTCGCCCATTCTATAAGGAAGGTCACGGTAGGATTTTTGCCTTGCTTTATAGACATAATACTGGAATGGACACGTCATAGGGCGCAGTGCAAATATATCATTGCCTGAAATGCTGTTACCGTTTTCATCCTCGTCATCATCGCCAAGAATAAACATTCCCTCTTTGTAATGTCCCCAGTGGTCTGAAATTTTATATAAATCAGATTTAGCCATAAATGGTGTCCTTGTCCTGACATATCCCCACTCATTGTCCTCTAGGTCTTCAATCCAGCGTTGAAGTTTTTGTATCATCTTAGTTCCCTTTGGCATAAAAAGTGGAAGCCCCTGTCCAATTACATCTACAGTAGTAAACAAATCCATCTCACGGCCAAGTCTGTTATGGTCACGGTTCTTTATGTCATCGAGATATGCAAGGTAATCTTCTAAATCCTGTTTTTTGTTAAATGCAGTTCCATAAATACGTGTAAGCATCTTATTATGTTCATCACCACGCCAGTACGCACCAGATGATGATATAAGCTTAAATGCTTTTATCTGTTTTGTACTCATAAGGTGTGGACCTGCACAAAATTCTATAAAATCACCCTGCTTATAAAATGTCAAAGTATCTGTATCAGGGTGTTCATTAATCATTTCTACTTTATAAGGCTCATTACGCTCTGTCATAAGCTTTACAGCTTCTTCTTTTGAAAGAGTATACCGCTCAAGCTTATCACCTTTTTTAATAATTTTTTTCATCTCTTTTTCAATATTGTCAAGGTCTTCTCTGGAAAGACTTGGCATATCAAAATCATAGTAAAAACCATTATCTATAGCAGGTCCTATAGTCAGCTTTGCATCTGGATAAAGATTTTGTACTGCTTCGGCCATAACGTGTGCGCATGTATGGCGATAAGCTTTCTTTCCATCTTCACTATCAAATGTCAGTATATTTAATTCACAATCCCTGTCTATAATAGTACGCAAATCAACAACTTGTCCGTCAATTTCTGCTGCACATGCTGCCCTTGCAAGACCATCGCTTATATCTGCTGCAATATCAATAACTGCCTTTTCTGAATTATATTCCTTAAATGAACCATCTTTTAAAGTTACTTTCATAATAATCCCTCCAGATTAAAAAATGCCACGTCAAATATCCCTTCTGGTTAAATGCCAGAAGGGGCATTTATTGAAATATTCTATATCAGCAACAACTGTTTGTCAAGATGTCAAATTTTTTGATTTTTTCTGTCTTGAGGCTAAGATGCCGCCAATTTTACCACTTTCCCTAGATGTAAGTGACTTCCATCCAGTATCTGTCACCTTGTCAAAAAGCCCAAGCTCTACTGCAACTTCCCATTTTGCTTGTTCTTTTTTTTCAAGTTTCTTTATATCTTCTACAGTTTTTACTTCTATTTTTTTCTTTTTAGTCATAAAATCCTCCTAATATCACAATATTTGCACATAGTATGTCCATTTTTAATAAAATTAATTATATATTACTTGAAACATTCGCCTCTTATATGTATAATATTATGTGTAATATTTAATTTCTAAGTTATGTTTTGTTAAAACTACATAATATATTTGGAGGTATTAATATGAGCAATATACAAAAGCCGAACTTTTCCTTACTGACCCAGAAAGAGGTTGACACTCTGGTTGCATTCCTTAATAATAACAGAGAAGCTATGAACAGTGACGTAATGAACCAGAATAGTATTGATAAGCTTATAAATCTTATCACTAATGACAGCGATCGTATAGTTTTAGACCTTTTTGACCCATTTGCACGTATTGACCAGGATGTTCTTGAAGCTTCAGATTTTTATCTTGATAAAAATGATGTATGTGAGATTTGTTTCTCTGTCGATGATACTACTGATTTTGTTATACTTACTGCACATAATACTGTTACTGGAAAAACTATTGAAATTACACCAAAGCTTATTAATAAAAGCGATACCCAAGATTGGGGTTATTTTATACCACCTGTATTTTTCAATCGTGTTGCTAAAGTATTTAATATGAAATATACCATAGAGACACACAATACAGTATGTGATAGATTTGCTAAATATATCTATGGCTCTGAAAAACACAAAATAGCAGAGATTTATCTTCCAACTAATGCAGACCTTATAGAACGCACGTTTTAAGATTTACTCACAAAAAGAAAAAACTGTACGCTAGCCATCGAAAAATCAGCTAGTGTACAGTTCTTATAAATATTAATCAAAATCAGTAATACGCTCCATCATTTTGCGGTAACGGAAACGTATAATTTCATTCTTTGCTAATACATCTTCTTCTGTACCAGTGTATTGACAACGCATACAATAATATTCTTTCTTATCTTTATCATAAAACATATCAATATCCAAATCACGTAAAAAGCATGATGGACACCTGTAATTTAATTTGCCTTTTCCAGACTGAGCCATGTTGTAAATACCTCCTTATCACTTATCTTCTTTTGGCATCCTAATGTAAACATTGGCGAGAATGCATATCCTTCTTTAATATAGCTTTCTGCATCTGCTGCATTTGTATTTAATAATACTTTTGTCTCAATAGCTGGAATAATGGCAGAAGCATTAGCTCCAATCATATACTCCTCACGACACTTGTACTCATAAGAAATTTGCTTTGTATTTCCATCTTTATTAAGAGAAAGTGTAATTCCTGTCATATCCTCTGGATATTCTGTTGTGCCATAACATGCAACTATATATTCATTAATAGTTACATCTGCATCTGGATTACTCATTTCAAGAATATGTCTTTCAATTTTAATATTTGAAGTACCTTCTTCAAAGTAAATCTTTGTCTGCAATTTTACTGTTAAATCATAAAATTCTATATCTACAGGGTCAAGTGTTAAAATTCTTGTTTTGCCATCCTGTGTAAAACTTGCATGTGTGCGGCACAGACATAAATCAACTTCTTCGCCATTATAACAAACTTTGGCACTGCGAATAGTTCCCTCTCCTGCATAATGTGTAAAGTAACCAGCACGATATTTTTCTTGGATAAGGAATGGATAAGATGCATCTTGTACATGTTTTGTTCCAATGCCAACTTCCCATTTAAGTTTTGCTGCATATGGTCTTAAATCAACTATTGCGCCGCCTTGGTCCATATTTACACACGCTCTCATATATGGGTCACAGTACCAGAATAACTGTTTATTAGAACCATATAAAATATCTTTCCAAAGGGCACACTCTGGCTCAGTATATGACTTATTTTCACGATAGTAATCTGCAAACTCAGACATTGTCATATCAACCAACTTGCCTTCTTTTTTTAATTTGCCATAATAAGCCATGCCATCTTCATAAGATTTAGAAAGCAATTCATATGGAGCTTCCCAGCGTCCCATCTTATTTAACCAACCTGGACCTACAAACATCATATTATAAGAATAGCCATTATTGTATTTTTCTAAATGGCGGTACTGGTCAATTAAGTTATAAAGATAAGGATACTCCCATGTTTTAGTGTCATAAATCATGCCACGCAGGACATTTTGCGGATGTGTTCCAAAATTTGAACCATTGCCATCATAACATGCTATTAAGTCACGTGAAAGGTGCGGAATTGCAACAATACCACTGTCCTCTTCTTCATTTGCTGCTGGTGCATGAGTATTTTGCTTTGAAGGAATCCATGGATTCCATGGACCTCCATCAAAAAGTGTGTACCATGAGTTATTACATGTATGGTATGCCTTTGGACCTTCCTCCCAACAGGTGGCAATCGCACATTTAACCATAGGATATTTTTCTTTTATATAATTGGTCAATTCAGCATCCATATAATAAGAACCTGTAGATTCAGGATAAAAGCCAAAACGTCCATAAAATTTTTCAAATACATCATCTACAATGTTCTTTTTATCTTCCATGGAAAACATCCATATACAAAAATCTTTTGTTTTATATTTTTCACGAAATTCTTTACAAGGCAGTCCAAGCAAGGAAAGCGCTATCTCATCACCATATTTTTCATGATGTTCTTTAGCTATTTGTACAGCCTCATCATTAAACAAACTTGCATAAGTCATCTGAATTGTCACTTTCAGGTTATTCTTGTGTGCTGTATCTTGCTGAAATTTAAAGATATCTAAAGATTCTGTAAGCAGTGCTTTTCTGCCAATATCTTCTGTCTTGCCCTGTCCAGTTACCTTTTCAGCATATTCAGGAACCATTTCTGGGCGATGGATAATATTAACAACAAATGTATTGTCCATTTTTTTTAGTACTCCTTTTTTATTTTCTATAATATAAATTTAGTAATTATACCTAACACTAAAAGATGCAGTGGATAAAAGGCATAATATACATATTTAGGCAATCTGTCTTTACGTTCTTTATCATAAAACCATATCCCATAAAATGACAGGGGTCCAGTTACATACAATAGGCTTGCTATCATTCCCAAAATCGTTTTAATTACACTTCTATCATACAAAAGATAAAAATCCGCTACAAGCAGCACCATGCAAAGTCCATATGCACTGCGAAAAATTGATACCCATAAAATAGCACAAAATATTATTGTAAGCTTTGCAATATAGTAAGTTATGCCTTTTTTGTCCTTAAACATATCAAGAAAATAAAGCATAATAAGGCATATACCTGTTGTAAGAAGTGCATTCTGGCTTGACCAGTCTACAAGTTTTTGGCTATTAGCCAAGTCATATGGAATCTCACTGGCTAATGCAAATATAAGCACAGATTGTAAATATCTGCGAAAATTAGATGTATTTCTAAACCCCTCAACTAGCAGATAAGCAAAAATGGGAACAGCAAGTCCTCCTATAAGCTGCATAGCAGAGCCTATGCCTGCCCAGACCATAAGGCGTGAATCATCTGCAAGCGCTTGTGACAGTTCACTCTGTGTATACTGGTCAAGATGTATTATACCTTTTTCTATAACTGTAATTCCAATAGACTGCACAAACATAATAATACATGCAAACATTTTAAGCCCATCAGCCGTAATATTTGGCAACCTCCATGCTCTTTTTCTTCCCATATTCTGCATCTGCAAATACCTCTCTTTTTATTTATACTGTATATTAATTATCCTTTAACAGCACCGCCAGTAATACCTTCTACATAGAACTTCTGCATAATCATAAACAATATAGATATAGGTATAGAAACTAATACACCACCTGCACAAAACTGTGTAAAATACTGGTTAATCAAGCTCTTGTCAAGCATCTTGTACAAACCAATAGCAACTGTATACTTGGAAGATACACCTGCATTTAGAATCATCTTGGCATATACGAAATCCATCCATGGTGCAAGAAAGCTATTAATTATTACATAAACCACTATAGGGCGGCTCATAGGAATAACCATCTGGAAAAATATACGTGCTTCACTGCACCCATCAATTCGTGCTGCTTCACAAAGCGCTACTGGCACTGTATCAAAGAAGCCTTTAGCAATTAAGTAGCCAAGACCTGATGAAGCAGAGTAAACAAGAATCAATCCTGCATAGCTGTTTGTGAGATTAAATGTTTTTAATACAAAATAAACAGCAATCATAGACAACATACCAGGAAAAAGGTTAAGTATAACTGCCATGTTCATAAGCGGTTTTCTCATAGGAAAACGCATAATAGATGTTGCATATGCAACCATAAGCACAAACATAGTAGAAATTACACAATTTATACAAGCAACAATAAAAGTATTTAAAAACCACTGCGGGAATTGTGCAACACTATCTGGATGAAACAGATTAATATAATTTGTAATTCCCCATTTCTCAGGGAAAAATGTGCTTGTATTTATTCCTGTATATGCACTAAAGGAAGTACACAAAAGCCATACAATAGGAATCAGCCAGATAACCGCCAGTACACCGATAAGTACATTGTGCATTATTATCGTAGATGTACGACTGTCTTTCATTTTCTTTGTTTTCATTATTGATACGTCCCCTCCTTATCTCCACCAATCATAAAGTTAAATGCAACAAGGGTAAATACTGAACATATAACAAAGACAACAATACCAATTACTGATGCCATCTTGTAGTTATAATAATCCTGTGTCAAGCGGAATAGCCATGTTACAAGCAAATCAACTTCTTTAGCTTGTGAATTGGCAAGTGCTTGGTTTGTAGTGGTATAAACATCTTGTGTAAGAAGATAGATAACATTGAAGTTATTAATGTTCTTTACAAAGTCTGTAACCAGAGCTGGACCTGTAATAAACAACATATATGGCATTGTAATTTTTACAAAAATCTGGAATGGCTTTGCACCGTCCATTTTTGCACTTTCTAACTGGTCTTCAGGAATATTCATCAAAACACCAGTAGCAATCAGCATCTGATAAGGAACACCAACCCAGATATTAATAATAATTATCATTACATGTGCCCAGCCAGGGGCAGATAAAAATGGAATATAGTTAGTAGATATCATACCAATGTTTCGTAAAAACCCTGTAAGACCTATATTGGCGCAAATTGTATTGACTATACCACTGTCTGCAAAGAAGTTTCTAACAAGAAGCAATGATACAAACTGTGGTACTGCAATTGTCATTACAAACATCAGACGCCATATTTTTGGCATTCTTGTTTTTTTGTTATTTAACAACAGTGATAACAAAATACCACCTATATATGTAGTAAGTGTTGAAAAAAATGCCCATACTAATGTCCATCCTAAGACACGTATAAATGAGTAGCCAAAAGTAGCTGTCAGGCCGCCACCGCCAAATAGTGTGATAAAGTTAGTAAAACCTACCCATGTAAAAAGCTCAGTTGGCGGAGTATGCTGCTGGTCGTAATTGGTAAATGCGACAAATATCAACAAAAGAATAGGTATAACCGTAAATATAACGATACCTAATACAGGAAGTGTAAGCAAAGTAATATGGAACTTTTCTTCTAAATATGACCTTAAATCCTCTTTAAATGTATTTATATGCTTTCCATTTTCTTCCATTACCTGAAGATTATAAACATTAATCGTATTTTTAATCCAGACAATTATTGCCACAAACCACACTACAAAACTAAACAGTGAGAATAGCAGAATCATAAAAGAATGGTCATAGTCATTAAACTCACTTTTCATAGTAGCCATATTAAAAACTCTTTCAGCCTTAACAGTTCCCAAAGTTCCAAATTTTGGAACATAATCAGCAGCAAAGAAGACACTGAACAAAATTACTGCTACTTCAAAAACTGTCATAATAATTGCCTTTGCATACTGTTTCCTGCGAACATATCCTGCACCTAGCCATATAAGTGATAGTTTTACAAAAATATCCCCCTTTGCAAATGCTGTTCCAAAGCTGGAAAAGAAACCGCCAACTGCCTTAAAGAAGCCCTTAACCGCTGCCACAGCACCTTTTGATTCATTATCCATAAAATTTTTCTCCTTTCTGGCAGACTTTCTTTAAAAGAGGCAGACATATATGTCTGCCCGTCCTAATTATTCCAATAATCATTAGTTTATTGGTGCAGTTACACCATCTACCAAATTATCAAGTACTTTCTGGATTGCAGCATCATCTTTAGCAGAGACCTGCCCTTTGGCAATAAGTTCGCCAAATGTCTGTGCAGGGTCCCAATATTTGCCACCTACTTTTTGAATTACTCCAATATCACCTTCAGATATTGCAGCATTAATTGCGGCATTAGCTGCAATTTCGTCTGATTGTAGTGCATTTGTATTTGTAGGAACTTGGTCAGCCTGCTGAAAATGCAGCATCTGTGACTCTTCGTTGCCCATAAATTCTGCAAAAAGCACAGCCCAGCCTATATCCTTTGAATATGCATTTACAGCTTCAAACTTATATCCATATGCAGGTTTCATCTGCACGTCTTTATCACCAACTTTAAATGTTGGCAGTTTAACTGCGCCATAATCTTTGCCCCATACATCTGCAGCAACGCTGGCATCCCATGTACCAGATACTACTGCACAAAGGTCACCAGATGCAAACACATTGGAAATCTGTCCATCAGGTATTGGTCTAAAAGCTTTATTAGATGTAATATCTAACATAGATTTAACTACATCAACTCCCTTAATACCATCTGGGCTTGTGCCATTCCAGTCCATAGCTGTAGTACCATCAGAATTTAAATCAGTGGTAAAACCAGCTCCATAGAAAAATGATGCAACATACCAGCCAGAATTAAGCGTCATACCTACCTTTTTGCCAGCTTTCTGTGCTGCCGCAAGCAAACTATCCCAGTCTTTGGCATCTTTTTCTGTAATAACAGAAGGGTCATAATACAAGAAGTATGTATTAGCCCCAGATGTAGGAAATGCATACAAATTGCCATCTACACTAGCTGCCTCAATAGAATCTGGCGCATTAGCACTTTTTACTTCATCGAGAGTCTTACCTGCCATTGCAAGAGCTTCTCCGACTTCCTCAATATTAGCCAAAGCACCTGCACCTACAAGGTCAGAAAGCTGATCACTTGCAAATGAATACACGTCTGCTGCTGCCTCAATATCTGTTAAAACAGTATCTTTAGCTGTAGATTCTGACTCAACACCAATTTGAATATCAAAATCTTGGTCTGGATAAGCTGCTTTAAACTTTTCCACACGTTCTTTTAAGTAATCTTGATCATTTTCTGCTGCCCAGACAGTTAGTTTTACAGTTTCACCTGAACCACCACCACTTGAAGCATTACCTGCTGATGAAGCACTGCCTTGACTTGAAGCACTACCTGCTGAATTTGTTAAATCTGATGGACTGCTTCCGCATCCTGTTGCCACTGTTGCTACCATTGTTGCACAAAGCAACATACTAATGAGTTTTTTTCTCATCACCTTTTCCTCCTTTTAAATAAAATTTTACAACCATATTATAATTTGGCTATTTTGCACAATTTATTGTGCGGTTTTTTGTAATTACTGTATATAGTATACCATTAATAACCATATTTCTGTTTGCATTTTCAACCACATACTATGCATTTTCAATCATAAATTGTATACTTTTACCACCCTTCCTTTGAATGAACATCAAATTTGAATATTTGTTGCTCAAAATTCTCTGGGTTTTTTCTCCATTCATATGGAGAACATCCTATTATCTGTTTAAAATTGCGATTAAATGTGGAAAGTGAAAGAAAACCACATCTGAATGCAATATCAGATACAAGGGAATCGGTTTTCCTAAGTAGTTCACATGCGTGCTGTATACGAACAAGATTAATATATTCCAGTGGTCCTATAGACATACAAGAAGAAAAAATTCGTCTAAAATGCGTTTCACTTATATGACAGTGTTTTGCAAGTGTTTCAATGCGTATTTGTTTCATATAATGTTTACTTATATAATCCAAGGCATCTGATACCAAAGCATTATTCTGTTCATCTTCCACATCTTTTACATCATCTGGACTTTCTCTGGCAAGTTCTACAAGAAAAGCTATCAAAATTCCCTTTGCCTCTTCAAGGCAGAATTCATTATTACTACGCATAATATCAAGTATTTGGCGCACTCTTAAAGCAAGTTCTGGAAAATCACAAGATTCTTTAAAAACTCCTTTTGAATTAACTCTTTGAATAATCCTTTTTACCTTTTTTTCATTGTTGTCATCTGAGTACAGACCATGCAAAAGTCCATCTACATCAATAAATAGGTACTCCCATCTGCTCATTGTTCCAGTATCACTGGTAGTTGTGTGCGGACAATTTTGTGGAATAACTGAAAACTGGTTTCCTGTAAAACGATAATCTTCTTCACCAATAGTTAATATTCCTTCACCTTCATAGCAATATCCAATTTCCATACAATTATGAAAATGCAGACAGTCTATGCCAGCTCCATAAGGTCTTATCCACTCTTCTCCAAGCATCGCTAAAATGGGAATATCTACAGGTATTTTATAATATCGAAATTCCATTTTAGATTTTCTTCTTTTTCCCATAATAAGAACACTCCTTTTTGCTGTAATGCGCAACCGGTTATCCATATTTTTAATATATCATGTTATAATAATTAAGTCAATATTTTTTAAGAAAAATTTTAGGGATATTATTATTTGGAAATTTCAAAATTTTGGTTGATTGCTTTTAAAAGTAATGATATAATTGTGCCATTATGTCAACTATAATATGTAATTGGAGGAATTATATTTTATGAAGAAAATATTTACTAAAAGTCTCTGTATATGCATGGTATTAGCATTGTTGATTAATATTGCAGCAGTAGCATTTATTCAAATGTTAGTATCTGAACAGAGCCATAGCACAGACAGCTATGAAACATTAGAGCGTGTTAAAGAGAGAATTTCAGATAATGATGTAGTTATTGAAAAACTAACACAGACAGTAGGAGAAGACAATCTTGTTAAAACTCGTGCTTTTGCAGATATGATTGCTGCTGACAGCAGTATACTACAGGATAATGGCAAACTAGATGAGCTTGCAGAGCGACTTATGGTAAATCAGCTTCATGTAATAGATGAAAATGGTATTATTACACACAGTAATATTAGAAATTATATAGGGTTTGATATGAAGAGCGGTGAACAATCTCTTGCATTTATGCCTATTGTAGAAGACCCTTCACTTGAAATTGTTCAACAGCCTGAAATAAATGTTGCAGACGGAATTATGATGCAGTATATCGGCGTAGCAAGAAAAGATGCACCAGGGCTTGTACAAGTGGGAATACGTCCAGAAGTGCTTGAGAATATGCTTGCTGGTACTCAGATTGATGTCGTTTTAAAAGGTATTAGTTTTGGTGAGAATGGATATGTCTATGCAATAGATGCGTCTACTGGCGAAATATTGGCACATTCGGATGCTGAATTGATTGGAACACAGGCAGAAGAAGCAGGTATACCATTAAAAGAAGGAAAAGGTTCTGCAACCTTTAATGGACAAAAGGGGAAATATGTTTCTCAAGAATATAATGGGATGTATATAGGTACATATATTCCTTCAACAGAATACTATAAAGACCAAGTAAATCAGACATTAGTTATAGCTTTAAGCATCTTTATTATATTTGCTGTACTATTGTACTTTATTAATATGCTGCTTGACCGCAAAATTATCAGTGGTATACAAAATATTACCACATCTGTAAAGAAAATATCAGAAGGTAACTTTGATATATCTGTCAATGAACAGGGAACACCTGAATTTTCAACACTTAGCAGCAGTGTAAACAAAATGGTGGAATCCATATGCCAAAGCATAAATGAGAACAAAGCCTTGATTGAAAAGCAGAAAGAGGATATGGAAAATAATCTGGGTCTAATTGAAAGCATAAAAGAAGTATGTGCAAATATGGATGGTGTATCTCAGGAGACACTTGCTACAGCAGATGCTATTCAAAATGGTACTAATGAGCAGGAGGAAGCTGTAAGAAACTTGGAGCAGGTTATGGATAATCTGGTACAAGAGCTTAATATAAGTGCAGAAGGTTCTCAGAGTGCTGCTGATTCTGCAATACTTGCTGCTAATAAGATTGAAACAACAGGCATACATATGCAGACACTTGGAGAAGCGATGAATAAGATAAGTGATATGTCTGCTGAAATTGAGAAAATTATTGGTGAAATCAATTCTATTGCACAGCAAACAAATATGCTTTCATTAAATGCATCTATTGAAGCTGCAAGGGTTGGCGAATCAGGTAAAGGCTTTGCTGTAGTGGCAGCACAAGTTGGAAGTTTGGCAGCAAGAAGCGCACAGGCAGCAAAGCAGACAAGTCAGCTTATTACTAATTCTATCCATGCTGTAGAAGAAGGTCAGGTACTTACAAAGCAGACAACCGAAGAATTTGCATCTGTTATAGAAGAAATTAAGAAAGCAAGTCAAGGCTCAAAGGAAATTACAGAAATGGTAAAACAAAATGTAAATACAGTTAGGCAAGCAGTAGATGGACTTGGTGTAATTGCAAATGTAGTTGAGAAAAATGTTGAAATATCAAGAAATAGCAAGTCAGTTTCTGAACATATGGCAGATGAGGCAGGAAAGCTTTTGGAACTAGTGGAATAATAAGGAGTTTAAAAGATGGATTTGTCAAAATATTTTTGGAGTATTACTGAACAGGACAGATGTGCAGTTGTTATCTGTAACACGGAACATAAAATTATTTATATGAATCCTGCTGCTATATCAAGATACGCAAAAAGCGGTGGCGCTAAACTTGTAGGAAAGAGTATTTTTGAATGTCACAATACTAAGTCGCAGGAAAAGATTAAAAAAGTAATTGCATGGTTTAATGAGAGCACAGAAAATAATATAGTATATACTTATCATAACGAAAAAGAAAATAAAGATGTATATATGGTTGCGCTTCGTGATGAATCAAAGAAACTTATTGGCTATTACGAAAAGCACGAATACAGGAATATTGAGAGAGAAAAACCATTTGACAAGTAAAATGCTATCTGTCAAAATAAAGACCACCTTAAATCCAATAGTTCAAGGTGGTCTTACGCACTTTATCATTTTATTTTTTGCTAACCAATTCTCTTGTATCTATTACGGCTCTTCGCTGCCAGAGCAAATGCCTTCTCCATTGCTGGTGTAAGTTCTGGAGAATCCTCATCATAAACGATAGGCTTTTTCTTTGCCTCTTCAATTTCTATAATTTGTTCCCTTGTCAATTTCTGTCCCTTTACATACTCAACTGTTGTAGTCATAATATAGCCTCCTTTCTGCTGCAGATGCTAATCTGGCGGATATAAGTCGCACTTTTTCTCCACGTGCTGTATAAACCACAAACAAGATATCATACACACGCCCTATTGTATTATATCTATCTTCATCCGCACTATGCTCAACATCATAAATTTCAAGTCTGTCTTCATCATCAAACACATGAATTGCTGTGTTAAAATCAATACCATGCTTTTTTTTGTTTATCTCATTTTTTTCTTCATCCCATTCAAACTGTAAGGTGTCCAAAGCTGACATTTCCTCCTGTCCATATTAACACCCTCCTCCAAGCTGTTTTTTACAGTATAACACCATATCAGGCTTATTGCAAAGCCAAATCAACAGATATCCCTGAAGCTGCGGTAATATTAAAAGACCATCTCAAATCCAGTAATTCAAAGCGGTCTTACGCACTATTGAGAAGGAAAAATTGATTGACAAATGAAATAGTGTCTGTTAAAATATTCCCATAATTATTGAGAGAGGTGAGAAGATGAGGATATAATCTACTTTTGATTACATGGATATTTAGTGTGCAATATTTTTTGCATACAGTTTAATCATGTTGCCAGAAGTGGAGTATGTTCTCATAACCTCTCTTTTAGTGTGCAAAAATATTAACATTGCTAATGACGCACCACCTTTTCAGAGGAATGACAGGGATATAAGACTGGAATTTAATCTGGTAACATAGACACAACCTTTGGAAGGGGGAATTGGCGTGGCACAAATTAATGTAAGTAACCTTACTTTTTCTTATGAGGGAAGTTTTGACAATATTTTTGAAAATGTATCTTTTTCAGTGGATACAGACTGGAAACTAGGCTTTATAGGACGCAATGGAAAGGGCAAGACAACTTTTCTGAATTTACTTATGGGAAAGTATCAGTATAAAGGAGCTATCACTACTCAGACAGTGTTTGACTACTTTCCATATAATATTACTAAACAGCAGATGAGACTTCCAGCAGCAGAATTTATAGAAGAGATTAAGAATCAGTGTGAGATGTGGCGTGTAATATGTGAGTTGGAGCAGTTATGTGAAAATGCAGAGATTCTCTATAGAGATTTTTATACATTAAGTTTAGGGGAGCGCACTAAAATTTTATTGGCTGTTTTGTTTTCTGGAGAAAATGATTTTTTGCTAATTGATGAACCAACTAATCATCTTGACCAAAAATCTAGGGAAAATATTAAAAAATATTTGTCTTTAAAGAAAGGTTTTATTCTTGTTTCACATGACAGGGATTTGCTAGATGCCTGTATAGACCATGTACTTGTGTTAAATAGGCAGACAATTGAAGTACAGAGTGGGAACTTTTCAAGCTGGTGGGAAAATAAACAGCGCAAAGACCAGTTTGCCAGAGCAGAAAATGAAAAGCATCTAAAAGAAATAAACAAATTAAAACAAGCAGCAGCACAATATTTAAGATGGGCCGAAAAAAATGAGAGTACAAAGATTGGATTTGACCCTGTAAAAGAGCCAGACAGATGTGGAGGTACACGTGCTTATATTGGTGCAAAGACAAAGAAGATGCAGAACCGAGTAAAACAGATGGAAAAACGCATTGCTCGTGAAATTGAAGAAAAAGAAGGACTTTTAGCAGATTTGGAAAGAACAGCAGATTTAAAAATTATGCCGCTTGTGCACCATAAAGACACATTTGTGCATGTAAAGGATTATTCTATTCAGTATTCAGGGGCTTTACAGCCAGTCTTTACAGATATTTCTTTTGATATTAAAAAAGGTGGTCGAATAGCTTTACATGGAAAAAACGGCTGTGGAAAGTCAACGCTTATTAAGATGATTTTACAGAAAGCAGGTTTTACACAAATTTCTATGCCTATTACAGAATCAGGAGTTTGTGAAACTGTTTCTGGACTGGTAGTTTCATATGTTAATCAAGATACATCTATGTTGGAAGGAAGTATTGATAAATTCTGCATAAAACAAAATTTAGATAAAAGCTTATTCTGTTCAATACTTAGGCAGCTTGGCATGGAACGTGTACAATTTGTTAAAAATATACAAGACTATTCAGAGGGACAGAAAAAGAAACTGCTGCTTGCTGCAAGCCTGCTTACCCCAGCACATCTTTATGTATGGGATGAACCACTGAACTATATTGATGTATTTTCCAGAATGCAGATTGAGAAGTTAATATTAGAGTACCAGCCATCAATGCTATTTGTAGAACATGATAAATGCTTTCGTGAAAGGATAGCGACCAGTATAGTTGAGCTGTAGACGAATTTTGTTGACATAAAAATAGAGATTCCATATAATTAATAATAAGAAAATTTTGGTATTTTATGTATAAAAAGGGGATAGTATGATATGAAAAATTATTCTGAGGATGCAGACAGGCAGTATCATATACAAGTAGCAAAAGGAGAAACTGGTCGTTATGTGATTATGCCAGGAGACCCAAAAAGATGTGTAAAGATTGCACAGTATTTAGACAATCCTGTTCTTATTGCCGACAATCGGGAATATGTGACGTATACTGGAACGCTTGACGGAGTAAAAATAAGTGTGACTTCTACAGGAATCGGCGGGCCTTCGGCTGCTATCGCAATGGAGGAACTTTATAGATGTGGCTCTGATACATTTATTCGCATCGGAACTTGTGGAGGTATACAGCCAGATGTAAAAAGCGGTGATATTGTGGTTGCCACAGGAGCAGTTCGTATGGAAGGAACAAGCAGGGAGTATGCACCATTAGAATTTCCGGCTGTACCAGACCTTTCTGTTACTAATGCACTGGCAGCAGCGGCAGGTAAAAAAGGATTTTCATTCCACACAGGTGTAGTACAGAGCAAGGATTCATTTTATGGGCAGCATGAGCCAGAAACAAAGCCTATAAGTTATGAGCTTACTAACAAATGGGAAGCTTGGAAAAGGCTTGGCTGTTTAGCTTCTGAGATGGAGTCAGCAGCACTGTTTATTGTGGCAAGTTATCTGCATGTAAGAGCAGGAGCCTGTTTCCTTGTAATTGCAAACCAAGAAAGGGAAAAGCTTGGGCGCAAAAATCCAGTTGTACGCAATACAGATATGGCAGTTCAGGTGGCAGTTGAAGCTGTCCGCAATTTAATCAAAGAAGACCAGAAAAATGGAACGGAGACGCAATATGGATAAAAAACTTGTTGAAGATATGATTGAATCTGCAATAGCACAGCTTAAATTTTCTTATGCACCATATTCTCATTTTAAGGTTGGAGCATCACTTCTTACAGAAAGTGGAAAGCTTTACACAGGATGTAATATAGAAAATGCTGCATATACGCCATCAAACTGTGCAGAAAGAACAGCTTTTTTTAAAGCAATAAGTGAAGGGGAAAGAGTATTTCAGGCAATATGTATCGTTGGAGGAAAAGATGGAGTGCTGTCAGAGTATACATCACCTTGCGGCGTTTGCCGACAAGTTATGATGGAGTTTTGTTTCCCAGATACTTTTAAGGTTATACTTGCAGTTAGCAAAGAACAATATAAAATATATACATTAAAGGAGATTATGCCATTTGGGTTTGGACCGGCAAATCTTGCATATATGAAAGAGATAGTAAAAGATGGAACATAAAGATAAGAATATAAAAAAAGAAAATCCTTTAGGAATATTACCAGTGAACAAGCTTTTAGTGAAATTTGCAATACCAAGCATTATAGCAATGCTTGTAAGTGCGCTTTATAATATTGTTGACCAGTTTTTTATAGGCAGGAGCGTGGGAAATCTTGGCAATGCCGCTACTAATATAGCCTTTCCGCTGTCAATTACATGTCTTGCAGTTGCGCTTCTTTTTGGAATAGGCGGAGCTTCGGCATTTAACCTTTCAATGGGAGCAGGTGATGAAAAAACTGCTGCGCATTATATAGGCAATTCTTCGGTTATGCTTCTTCTGCTGGGTACTTTATTATGCATATTTACACAAATATTTATGAGACCGCTGCTTAAGTTTTTTGGCTCTCCATCAGATGTAATGGAGTATGCAGTGACATATACAAGAATTACTTCTATAGGATTTCCATTTCTTATATTTACTACAGGTGGAGGACATCTTATAAGAGCAGACGGAAGTCCCACAATGACCATGATTTGCAATATGACAGGTGCAGTTATTAACACAATACTTGATGCAATATTTGTATTTGGTTTTAAAATGGGCATGGCAGGAGCTGCGCTTGCAACGATAATCGGACAAATAATCTCAGCAGCAGTAGTCTTTGTATATCTTTTACATTATAAAACTGTAAAACTTGGTATAGAGCATTTAAAAATAAGGAGTAAATATATATCAAGGATTCTTTCACTTGGCGCTTCTCCATTTAGCAACCAGATGGCAATGATGGTAGTCCAGATTGTAATGAACAAGTCTTTAAAATACTATGGTTCACTATCTGTATATGGTGAGGCAATTCCAATAGCATGTGTAGGAATAATAACAAAAGTAAATCAGGTGTTCTTTTCATTTTTAATTGGTATTTCACAAGGACTGCAACCCATTGCAAGTTTTAATTATGGGGCAAAAAAATATAATAGGGTTAAAAAAGTATATTTAAAGGCAATATCTTATGGTGCTGTGTTATCTGTAATAGCGTTTTTTATGTTCCAGATATTTCCAAGGAATATAATTGCAGTATTTGGCGATGGGAGTAAAGAATATTTTGATTTTGCTACTAATTATTTTAAAATATTTTTGTTCTTTACTTTTTTAAACTTTATGCAGCCAATTACATCAAATTTCTTTACAGCAATAGGAAAGCCAAAGAGAGGTGTTTTTCTTTCACTTACAAGGCAGATAATATTTCTGCTGCCGCTGCTTTTAATACTGCCATTTATTATGGGCATTGATGGAATTATGTACGCAGGACCTGTGGCTGACTGTATGGCAGGAATAGTTTCTATAATAATGGTATTTAAAGAACTAAAAAACCCAAAATATTGAATTAGTTTTATGCTAGGGCAAATGATATTGTCCTAGCTAGTTTTATTTTATATGGAAATTAAATTGACCTTTTTCTTTTTTGAATTGTATATTAAGTGAAAGGAGGAAAGCAATAATGAGCGCTCAGGATTTTGAAAAAATTTATAATAAGTATAAAGATTTTTTATTTAAAATTGCTTTTACTTATGTTAAAAATCAACATGATGCGGAGGACATATTGCAGGAAGTATTTACTGCAAGATTATATAAAGCTCCTGTGTTTGACAGTGATGAGCATGAAAAACGCTGGCTTATACGTGTTACAGTAAACATTTCAAAGAATTATCTTAAATCATTCTGGCAAAGGAACACAGATTCGCTAGAAGAATCGGATATAGATATACCATGGGAAATAGATTCAGTGAAACGTGAGTTGCTTGAGGAAGTTTTGTCATTGCCAGATAAATGCAAAGCACCTGTATATCTGCACTATTATGCGGGGTATACGTGTAAGGAAATAGGTCAGATGTTAGGGTGCAGGGAATCAGCTATAAAAATGCGTTTAAAAAAAGGCAGGGAACTTTTAAAAATTAGTCTGCCAGATGGAGGTTTTTATGGAACTGAAAGAATTTAGAGAAGTATATGATTCTATGGTTTTACCAGAGAAATCTGACAAAAAGATTTTAAATAGAATCATACAGGAAAATTTTAATGGAAAGAAAGGGAATATTATGGATAAAAAAGGAAAAACAACAGTATCAAAAGCATGGCGCATTGCTGCTGCGTCACTTGCAGCAGTCCTTGTAGCAGGTGCAGGTGTTTATGCAGCAACACAGATATGGGACAACAATGTCGCAGACGAATTTAATGTTGCAGACAAACCAGAGAAAATGAAAGAGATGTCTGAAAAAGGTTTTTCGCAGTATATGAAAGATGTGGATAAAGTTAAAGGTGATAATAATAATGTATTGTCTGTTACAGATAAAGATATTACTGTAGATGTTGTTCAGACACTTGCTGACAGGCATTGTATATATGTTTATTTTGAAGCAGAATTTGGAGATAAATACACTCCTGTGACAGAAGGACAGACTGAAGTGTCAGATACAGGTATTGCCTATCCAGAAGTAAAGTTTGACACTGGCGATGTTTTGGTAAGCTGGTCAGGCGGCATTGCAAAGATAATAAATAACCATAAAATTGCTTATGAATATTATTTTGAAACTGCTGATTTATCACAATCTTTAGATGACATTGAGTTTGAAATGAATATTAGCAAGTTTACAGTTGACAGAGTAAAATGTGACCCAAAACCAGAGGTACTAGCAGAAGGCACATGGAATTTTAAGTGGGATTTATCACATGGTACAGAAAAAAGGATTTATACTATTGACAAAAAAGTAAATATCCAAGGCTTTGATTTTAAGCTTAAAACTCTTGAAATTTCACCATTGTCATATTATATTGTTGCTGAAGCAGATGGGTGGAATGAAAAAGATTTAAAAGGATATAAGAAACTTAATGCAGAAGATGGAATAAATGTAGTTATTACAGGACTTGAGTTAAACGATTCTGTATTTAAAGGATTTGGCGGAATGGGAATGATGGGTACTGGTGAAAGCTTAGAACCTGTAACTTTAACAGAATTTACACAGTTTGATGAAATACTTGATTTAGAGCAGCTTAAAGGTATTGTGTTCCCAGAAGGTCAGGAAGTGTCATTAGAGGATTGCAGTTATTCAGTTGCAGAATAAAATGTGATAGTATTTAGAAAAAATATCGCATTCATCCACTAAGTCTTTAGCTTAGTGGATGAATGCGACACTCAAAATTTCTCCAATGTCTCCATTTATACAAATGGATTTCTTCTTGATTTCATCAGGAGCATATGCTTCTCCATAATTCAAGCAGGCATAGACAGCATTTTTCCATTCATATGTCATATGCCAAAAATTATATTTTATTACAGTTGGCGTATTGAATCCGACTGCTATCTCCAAAAACAACACCTTCATATTCTTATGCTTTCGCAGGAAGTCCGTATAACGCTCTGAAGCACGATGCCATCCTTCATCTTCCACAAAGGTGTTATCTGAACGCAGGTTCATACTCATTGGCTTACCACATTTCGGACAGTATGGAACAAGTTTGGTGGAAACTGTCATCTTCGGTGTTATGCCTTTTGGCAAGAGCAATCTATCATTCTCGTCAATTACATAGCCCTGTGCCTCAACCATTTTACGAACTATGTTATAATTTTCATAAGTAGCCATATGACAAGGTTGGCTGCACTGGAATAGACCATAATCTCCCTGTGTATAAAATAATCGGTGTTTATCAAAACCAGTTTTTTGAAAACAATGGTCTACATTAGTTGTCAACACAAAGTAATCCTTATCTTTAACCAACTCATATAGATTATTATATACTGGTTTCGGTGCACTCATATATCGGTTTATGTAAATATAGCGGCTCCAATATGCCCAATACTCCTCCATAGTATTGTAAGGGTAAAAACCACCAGAATACATATTATTAAAACCATATTTTATTTCAAAGTCAGAAAAATACTGTTTAAATCGTTCTCCATTATACACAAAACCAGCAGAAGTGGAAAGCCCTGCTCCAGCTCCAATAATAACAGCGTCTGCTGTTTTAAGTTCTGTTTTTAATTTTTCAATCTGTTTCATATAATCATCTCTTTTCTACTGCATGGACAGGGCAAACCTCATAACAGTTGCCACAATGCAGACAATGCTCCTGCATAATTTGACAGGACTTTCCCATTGTAATACACTTTTGTGGACAGTTTTTAATACATTTTCCACATCTAATACAAGCATCTGTGATTTGATAGCCTTTTGCTGTAATAGTCCCACCTCCGATAGTATAGCTCTCTGTGAACTACCACGAAGCTAAAGA
>DESG01000185.1 GCA_002361175.1 Lachnoclostridium sp. UBA3320
TTTTTTAAAAAATTATGCAAAAATGCCAAAAAAACTATTGACAAATTCTAAAAAATATTATAAAAATATAATTATACAGAAACTAAACGAAACTTTTTTTAAGAGCTATTTTTGAAAGGAGGAAGAAACAGCTATGAAAAAGAAATTAGCAGTTTTAGCAACAGCTCTTATGAGCGTTTGTCTGGTAGGTGGATGTGGTTCTACAAAACAATCTGTGCCAAAAGATGGCGAGGTAGAAAATATCCGTCTGATGGTATGGGCACCATCTGAAGACCAGTCAAAGGACAGTGGAGAATGGCTGCGTAAATGTTGTGATGCTTTTGCAGAGAAACATCCTGAATACAATATACACTTTACATATGGTGTAGCGGATGAAGCAACTGCTGCCACAACAGTAGCGCAAGACCCTGATTCTAGTGCAGATGTATTTATGTATGCCAATGATAACCTTACTGTGCTTACAGACGCAAAGGCAGCAGCAAAGTTTGGAGGAATCTATGAGCAGGAAGTTGTTGATACAAATTCCCAGACAATCGTAGATTCATTACGTTCTGATGGGTATTTGTATGGTGTTCCATTTACTACAAATACATGGTATATGTTTTATGACAAGAGTGTTTTTTCTGAAGAAGATATAAAAAGTCTTGATACTATGCTAGAACGTGGAGTAGTGTCTTTTCCATTTACAAATTCATGGTATTTGCCTGCATTTTACATAGGAAATGGATGTACACTGTTTGAAGATGGAACAGTGGAAGAGGCTGGTGTAGATTTTGCAGGAGAAAAAGCAACCGATGTAACAAATTATTTAATTGATTTACTAGCAAATCCCAACTTTGTAGTAGATGCAGATGGTGCAGGAATGGCAGGGCTGCGTGATGGAAGTATTAATGCTATTTTCACAGGCTCTTGGGATGCAGGATCTATTAAGGAAATCCTTGGAGATAATATGGGAGTGGCTCAGCTGCCTTCGTATACACTTAATGGAGAACAAAAGCAGATGTATGCATATGCAGGCTCTAAAGCTATTGGAGTTAATTCATCATCAGACCATATGGTTGCCGCTATTCAACTTGCAATCTATCTTGGTTCTTCAGAAGCACAAAGACTTCACTATGAATTAAGAAATGTAGTGCCATGTAATACAGAACTTTTAAATGATGAATCTATTGCAAATGATATGCTTGTAACAGCGCAAAATAATACTTTTAACAATACATCTATTTTACAGCCTTTTGTAAGTGCTATGTCAAACTGTTGGACACCAGTAGAAAATATGGGCAAAGGTATAAGAAATAAAACTGTTACCCATGACAATGCCGATGAACAGACACAGGCTATGAATGATGCAATGAATAGTAATGGATTATAAGAGAGGTGACATCTATGGGATTTTTAAGTAAAAAAGTAAATGAATTTCCTACTCCTTATACAGTAAAAGCAGCAGTAACAAATGGCGGATATGAGACAAAACTTTCCATGCTGATTATGGGATTTGGAAATATGATGCATAAACAGGCTGCCAAAGGTCTTGTTTTTCTGGCAGTTGAAGTAGCTTATATTATTTTTATGATTGCTAGTGGAGGTCACTGTCTGGCAATGCTGCCTTCGCTTGGAACAAAAGAGCAAGAAGAAGTTTGGAATGAAACCCTTCAGATTTATGAATATACACAAGGAGATAATTCTGTACTAATTTTGCTTTATGGTGTAGCCACAGTTATGGTGACAATTCTTATGGTTTTATCATGGGTATGTGCTGTAAAGAGTGCATACAAAGCAGAATGTTTTGATAAAGAAGGAAAACATATCTTAACATTTAAAGAGGATTTAAAGACTCTTCTGCATGAAAATATACAGAAACTTTTAATGACACCATCATTAATTTTTATTTTCGGACTTACAGTGCTGCCTTTGATTTTTATGATTTGTATGGCATTTACTAATTATAGTAAGATTGACAATCATTTAGTATTATTTGATTGGGTAGGTCTGGATAACTTTACAGCACTATTTGATTCTAACAGTATTTTAGGCTCTACTTTCTGGTCTGTATTATTATGGACATTGATATGGGCTTTCTTCGCAACGTTTAGCAATTATATTTTTGGTATGATTCTTGCTATAGTTATTAATAGAAAAGAAACAAAAGGAAAGTCATTTTGGCGTTTTTGTTTTGTCTTGTCATGTGCAGTACCTTCTTTCGTATCACTGCTTATTATGAGAACAATGCTTCAGCCAGATGGTGCAGTTAATGTATTGCTGCGTCAGCTTGGATGGATTGCAGCAGACAGTTCACTGCCATTTTTTACAGACTCCCTCTGGGCAAAAGTCACAGTAATTGTAATAAATATATGGGTTGGTGTACCATATACACTTTTACAGCTTACAGGTGTACTGCAAAATATACCAGCAGATATATATGAAGCAGCAAAAATAGATGGAGCTAATTCGGTACAGATTTTCTTTAAAATTACACTTCCATATATGCTGTTTGTAACAACACCATATCTTATCGCAACATTTACAGGTAATGTCAACAATTTCAATATTATTTATCTGCTTTCAGGAGGCGACCCAGTAATAGATTTGTCGTCTACAGCTGGAAGTACAGATTTGCTTGTAACTTGGCTGTATAAATTAACGATTGATAAACAGTATTATAACATAGGTGCTGTTATAGGTATTTTGACATTTATTATACTTGCAATCGGTGCACTTGTTACATATCGTAATAGTAAATCATATAAAGATGAGGAGGCGTTTTAAATATGGAAGAAATAAGTTATGGTTCTGCAAGACGCAAACGATTAATAACCAATACAGTTGTGTATGTCGCATTATCAATACTGGCTATTATCTGGGTATTTCCTATTATCTGGGTTGTACTGACGAGTTTTAGAGCTGAAAAAGGTTCTTATGTGTCAACTTTCCTGCCTCAAAGTTATACTTTTGATAATTATGTTAAATTATTTACAGACACAACTATATTAAACTTTCCAAAAATGTTTGGAAATACATTGTTTATTGCAATTTGTTCATGTATACTGTCTACTTTTTATGTGTTGGCAGTGTCATATTGCTTATCAAGGCTGCGTTTTAAAATGAGAAAGCCTTATATGAATATGGCGATGGTTTTAGGACTTTTCCCTGGATTTATGTCCATGGTAGCAGTATACTTTATTTTAAAAGCACTGGGACTTTCAGAAGGAGGATTAATTCGTCTGGCACTTATTTTGTGCTATTCTGGAGGTGCAGGGCTTAGTTTCCAGATTGCAAAAGGATTTTTTGACACAATCCCTGTAGCTATTGACGAGGCAGCACTAATTGATGGATGCACACGCTGGCAGATTTTTTGGAAAATTTCTCTTCCTTTAAGTAAACCTATGGTTGTTTATACTATTTTAACAGCATTTATAGGTCCATGGGTAGACTTTATTTTTGCAAAAGTTATCTGCCGTGCTAATGCAGATTATTATACAGTAGCGATTGGACTTTGGAGAATGCTTGAAAAGGAATATATAGATAGCTGGTATACTTGCTTTGCAGCAGGTGCTGTAATAATTTCTATTCCAATAGCGGCATTATTTATGTTCCTGCAAAGATATTATGTCGATGGTATGTCTGGTGCAGTAAAAGGTTAATAAAGAGATAATTGTAGGTATTAAATATGGAAAAGACAAGGAATTATAAAAAGTATTACGAAAGCAGAGAATTTAAAGAACAATATATTTATGAAGGAAATGACCTTGGTGTGGTCTGTACAGCTATCTCATCTAGCTTTAAAATATGGAGTCCTTTGGCTGATAGTATAACTTTAAATTTATATAAAGATGGCAGTGATGACAAAAAAGTTAGGTCTTTTCCTATGAAGCGTGGGAAAAAGGGTGTATGGTATTATAAAATAGATAAAAACTGCCATGGTGTATATTATGATTTTACGGTTGAAATTGATGGTATATGCACTAAAACGGCTGACCCATATGCCATTGCATGTAATTGCAATGGCACACGCAGCATGGCGGTACAACTTGAAAAGACAAACCCTGATGGCTGGGAAAATGATAAAGCACCAGAAAAAACAGATGAACAGGTGATTTATGAAATCCATATAAAAGATTTTTCATATGATGCTGCAAGTGGTGTGCCTAAAGAATACAGAGGTAAATATAAGGCATTTACTGTAGAGGGAACTACTCTAAATGGTAAAGGTGATAAGCCTACATGTTTAGATTATCTGGAAAAGCTTGGCATAACCCATGTTCAGCTTATGCCAGTCTTTGACTTTGCCTCTGTAGACGAGGCAAAGTCAGAAAGTTATAATTGGGGCTATGACCCTTTAAATTATAATGTGCCTGAAGGCTCTTATTCTACAGACCCTTTTCATGGAGAAGTTAGAATAAAAGAACTTAAAGAACTTGTCATGTCACTTCACAAACATGGAATTCGTGTTATAATGGACGTAGTCTATAATCACACATTTAAAACTGACTCGTGGTTTTCAAGGACTGCACCATATTACTTTTATCGCCAAAATGAAGATGGCACATATTCTAATGGCTCTGCATGTGGCAATGATTTTGCAACTGAGCGTGAGATGTGTGCAAAGTATATTCTTGAATCAGTAATGTATTGGGCAGAAGAGTACCATATGGATGGTTTTCGTTTTGACCTTATGGGGCTTTTAGATATAGAGCTTATAAACCGAATTAGATATGAACTTGATAAGCGTTTTGGAGAAGGTGAGATACTTTTATATGGAGAGCCGTGGAATGCTGGAACATCTCCTATGGAAAAAGGACATACACCGTGTCTTAAAGAAAATATTCAGTACCTGGATAAGCATGTAGGAATTTTTTGTGATAATACAAGGGATGCTGTAAAAGGTCATGTGTTTTCTGCAAATGAACCAGGGTTTGTCAATGGTGGCAGTAATTGTGAGAAAGATATTCTAAATGCTGTCAGTGCATGGTCAGAAGCAGGTGGCAAATTGTATGCAAAAGCTCCTTCACAGATTATAACCTATGTGTCTGCACATGACAATCTTGCTCTGTGGGATAAGTTGCTTGTAACAATTAAGCCTGGAAAACCTTTTACAAATAGATTTGAAGAGGTAGTAAGGGCTAATAAGATGGCAGCAGCAGTGTATTTTACATGTCAGGGCAGTATTTTTTTTCTTGGCGGTGAAGAGGCTGCAAGGACAAAACTTGGAGATGACAACAGCTATGCTTCTGGTGCGAAGAAAAACCAAATAGACTGGCAAAGAGTATATGAATATGAAGATATCTTGTCTTATTATCGTGGGCTTATTGCACTTAGAAAGCAAATGCCTGGATTTTTTGACAAGTCAGAGTATGCGTCAAGGCGAATTTTTGGAAGAGAAATTTTGAGAAAAAATATGGTAAAGTTTTATGTGGACAATACAGGCAATGCATGGGACACTTTGGCTGTCTATTATAACAGCACAAGTGAGAAGCAGAAGTGCAAATTGCCAGATGGAACATGGGAACTTCTTGTTGACGGCAACAGCAGTTGGCTTTGGAAAAATCCTGTACAAGTGAGTGGAACACAGGAAATAGAGCCTGTATGCGTAAAACTGTTTGGACATAAATCTTAAAATAGATATTTTTTTATGGGAGAGGGCAGATGAAGTTTATTTATGGAAAGCAGGACTTTAAAACTGTAGAAAGGGGCAGAGAACATAGTTATTTACTTACAAATGGTCTAGGTGGTTTTTCTGCAAGTTCAATAACAGGTTCTAATACAAGAAATGACCATGCACTTTTTATGGCATGTATAAAATCACCATGTCATCGTTATAATATGGTCAACAGGCTTGCTGAACAGCTATTAATACAAGAAAAAACCATATCCCTTTCAAGCCAAGAGTATATAAACAGTACAAAAAATGAAGATGGTTATAGATATCTTTCAAGCTTTTCATTCGAGGATTACCCAAGATGGGTATATCAAACAGATGGTGTAGAAATTATTAAAGAAGTAACAATGAAACAAGGTGCAAATCTTGTAGCAGTAAGATATGAAATCAATAATAGGACAAAAGAAAATATCAGTTTAAAAGTTCTTCCTTATTTACAGTTTGTAAAAAAAGGAGAAACGTTAAAGAGTAATCAAAAATTTACATTTAATAATAAAAGTATTAGTTCTGGCAAGCACACAGTCTTTTTTTATACTAATGGAACAGTGCAAGAGACTGCATATATATTTGTAGATGGTATGTACTATGCGGATGATGCCTGTGATGGAAGATTGCCTTATGGCAATGCTGTTATAAACCACTATATTATTAAACAAGTGCCAAAAAAGGAATGTGCCATACTTGAAATTATCTATAGTATGGAAGAGACATCTATATCTGCCAGTCAGGTTTTTGAAGAAACCACTGCATATAGAAATGAACTTGTGCGTATCTCAGGTAAAAAACATCAACTTGCACGTGTACTAGTAAAAAGTGCCAATCAGTTTTTATCAGTTAGAGAATCTACAAAAGGCATGACAGTGCTTGCTGGTTTTCCATTTTTTGGAGACTGGGGGCGTGATACTATGATTGCCATAGCTGGATGTTGTATCTGCACTAAGCAATACGAAGCGGCAAAAAGTGTTTTTCGCACTTTTGCCATGTATTGTAAAGATGGGCTTATGCCTAACCTATTTCCAGAAGAGGACAATAAGCCTCAATACAATACCGTAGATGCTTCACTTTTATTTTTTTATGCACTGTATCTGTATTATAATGAAACAGGTGACATAGAACTTGTCAAAGAGATGTATCATGTAATGGAAGAGATTATAGAGTGTTATAAAAAAGGAACTGCTTATGGCATCCATATGGATAAAGATTGTCTTATATGCGCTGGAGAGGAATTTGACCAAGTGACATGGATGGATGTACGCATAGGTACTATACTACCTACACCACGCCATGGAAAACCTGTAGAAGTTAATGCATACTGGTATAATGCACTCTGTATAATGGATATTTTTAGAAAACTTTTGAATAAGCAAGGAGATTATAATACTCTGGCCAAAAAGGTGAAAAAAAGTTTTAGAGAGAAATTTTGGAATGAAGAAAAAGGCTGTCTTAAAGATGTAATTTCAGGTACATATGCAGATACGCAGATACGCTGTAATCAGATATGGGCAGTTTCAATGCCATTTTCTCTGTTAGATGAAGAAAAGGAAAGACAGGTTATAGACACAGTATTTGAAAAACTGTATACACCTTATGGACTGCGCACTTTAGAAAAATCTGATAAGCAGTTTTGTGGTACTTATAGTGGTGAGCAGATAAAACGTGACCTTGCATACCATCAAGGAACTGTCTGGGTATTTCCACTTGGTGCATATTATCTTGCATATTTAAAAAACAGGAAATATTCCAAAGAGGCTATAAATAAGGTGGAAAGTGACCTTGAAATGCTAGATAGTGCAATAAGATATGGCTGTATTGGTCAGCTTCCAGAAATATATGATGGCGATAATCCGTCAGTGTCAAAAGGCTGTTTTGCACAGGCGTGGTCTGTTGGAGAGATACTGCGAGTGTACCATGTGTTAGAAGAAAAGCAAGAAAGAAATAACTAAATTATAGAAAGAAGAGTTATAATCTATGTACAAGAATTATATTTTTGACTTATATGGGACATTAGCAGATATTAAAACAGATGAAGACAATATGATGGTATGGGAAAAACTGGCGTTGTTTTATGGCTATTATGGCGCACTGTATCAGCCAGAAGAGCTAAAAAAATCTTATAAAAAATTGGCAACTATCTCTAATGGTAAAGAAAACCAAGAGATACAGATTGAGACAATATTTAACCGTATGTACAAAGATAAAGGTGTACAGGCAGATGAAAGCCTTGTACTCCACACATGTCAGCTTTTTAGAGTGACATCTACAGAGCATATACAGCTTTATGACGGCGCTAAAGATATGCTTGCAAAACTTCACAATAGTGGAAAAAAAGTCTATCTTTTGTCAAATGCACAAAAAGCATTTACTGCATATGAACTTTTTATGCTGGACATTTTAAGATATTTTGATGGCATAATGCTTTCCTCTGAATATGGTATTCAAAAGCCAGAGCTTAAATTTTTTACAACTTTGATTGAAAAATACCATTTAAACCCAAAAGAAAGCATTATGATTGGCAATGACCCAATCTGTGATATAGCTGGTGCTAAAAAAGCAGGATTAGATACTTATTATATTCATTCAGATATTTCACCAGACTGTACAGAAGATATAGATGCAACATATGTACAGATGGAAATGGATATTAGCAAACTATGCAATCAGCTTGAAATTTAGTCAATATTTTCTGGAATACTTTTTGCCCTGCCTGTGGAACCACGTTCAATAAATTCTGCTCGAAGTAACAATGAGCTAATAGAAGTTTTATTAAAAAGACTTGAGAGAGCGTAGTAGCCACAGCGGCCAAGGGCATTGCGGTCCTGGCGGATTGTTGTAAGTCCTGGCATAGTGTAAGCACTAAATGGCGCATCATCAAATCCTATAATGCTAATATCTTCAGGCACATTGTATTTTAATTCCGCACAGTGTATCATAGCCGCATTAGCAAGGCTGTCATGGCTGCACAGTATGGCAGTTGCACGTTTCTTAAGAAGTACTGGAAGATATTTTTGTGTACATTCGGAGATAAAATAAGAACATCCAATTAAATCTTTATCAACACAAAAACCATTGTTTTCCATAGCATGAATGTAGGCATTATAGCGTGAAATGGTGATATGTGATTCTAAAGAGCCACCAAGATAACCTATAGTTTTGTGCCCAAGGCTTTTAAGGTATGCAATAGCTATATTAAAACCCTCGTCATTATTAACCCCTACATATGCAACTTTGGGGTTTTCTGGTATATAATTATCATACAGGACAGTTGGCGTATTAGAAGACTTTAAATCCTCCATCCATGGGTCTATAAGGGAAAAACCAAGAATAAAAGCTCCCTGATACTTATTTTCTAGCATAAACATATCATATGAAATTGTCTTTTGAAATTTTTCTGTCATAGGAACTACGTCTACTTCCCAGCCAGCAGGTACAGCAAGCTGCTTAAATCCTATAACAATTTCATATCCAAATCCTGTTGGATTTTCATAATCCATATTTTCAATTATTATACACAGTTTTTTTGTACTGTCTTTGCGTATTCTGTTTTTGGTGTATCCTATTTCAACAGCAGTTTCAATAATTCTTTTTTTAAGACTTTCACTAACATCATTAGCATTGTTAAGTGCTTTTGAAACAGTGCTTTTGGAAACGCCTAATCTGGCTGCTATATCATTAATGGTAGGCATAAAATTCCTCCTGAGTAGTTTGATATTGGTATGGAAATATTATACAAAACATACTGCTATTTTTCCAGCATTAAATTGAAAAACAGGTATAAAATATTATTATTCAAGAATAAATATTCATTTAAAACAATTCCAGTTTGACTTGCCATAGTAAATAATGTATACTTTCTAATTAAGAGAAAATATAATAAAACCATGCTTTGTAGCATAGAAAGGATATTATTATGAGTAAGAAACCAGTTGTTTTAATGGTACTTGATGGATATGGATTAAATGATAAGACAGAGGGTAATGCTATTGCACAGGCGAATACTCCTGTTATGGACAAGCTTATGGCAGAATACCCTTTTCAAAAGGGTAATGCAAGTGGTCTTTATGTAGGACTTCCTGATGGGCAGATGGGCAATTCTGAAGTTGGACATATGAATATTGGTGCAGGACGTATTATATACCAAGAGCTTACACGTATTTCAAAATCTATTGAAGACGGAACATTTTTTGAGAATAAAGCTCTTCTTGCAGCAATAGAAAATGTAAAGAAGAACAATTCAGACTTACATTTATATGGGCTTTTATCAGACGGCGGTGTGCACAGCCACAATACACATGTCTATGGGTTGCTTGAGCTTGCTAAGAGAAATGGCGTTAAAAATGTATATATACACACATTCCTTGATGGACGTGACACACCTCCAGCATCAGGCAAGGGATTTGTAGAAGAATTGCAGGCTAAGATGGATGAAATTGGTGTAGGAAAGATTGCAAGCGTGCATGGACGTTATTATGCAATGGACAGAGACAATAACTGGGACCGCATAGAAAAGGCATATGATGCACTTGTACAGGGCAAAGGCATTATGGCTACAGATGCTGCACAGGCAATCGGTGATTCTTATGAAAATGGTGTTAATGATGAGTTCGTTGTACCTACAGTTATAACAGAAGATGGCAAGCCAGTTGCAACAATTAAACCGAATGACTCAATTATCTTCTTTAACTTCCGTCCTGACAGGGCAAGAGAGATTACACATGCATTTTGTGATGAAGACTTTGATAAGTTTGTACGTGTTAATGGATTTATGCCATTGACATATGTATGCTTTACAGATTATGATGAAACAATAGGTAATAAGCAGGTTGCATTTGTAAAAGAGACTATCACAAACACATTTGGTGAGTTCCTTGCAGCTAATGGAAAGACACAACTACGTCTTGCAGAGACAGAGAAATATGCACATGTAACATTCTTCTTTAATGGCGGCATAGAAGAGCCAAACGAAAATGAAGAGCGTTCACTGGTAAAATCACCTGCTGTGGCAACATATGATTTAAAGCCAGAGATGAGTGCACCAGAAGTTGGTGAAAGACTTGACGCTGCTATAACATCAGATAAGTATGATGTGATTGTAATTAACTTTGCAAATCCTGATATGGTAGGTCACACAGGAGTAATATCTGCTGCCATTAAAGCTGTTGAGCGCATTGACCAGTGTGTAGGTTCAGCCGTAGAGGCAATTAAAAAAGTAGATGGTGTATTATTTATCTGTGCTGACCATGGCAACGCAGAACAGATGATTGATTACGAAACAGGTGTTCCATTTACAGCACACACAACTAATCCTGTTCCATTTATCCTTGTAAACTATGATGAAAACTATACCCTTAGGGAAGGAGGCTGCCTTGCTGATATAGCTCCTACTCTTATTGAAATTATGGGACTTAAGCAGCCAAAAGAAATGACTGGAAAATCACTTCTTGTTAGAAAATAGTCAGTATTTGTTTATCATATATAGTATTTATAGAGAGCGGGATACATTGCGTATTCCGCTTTTCAAGAGATTAAAAGGAGGGGCAGACTATGCTTAAAATGCCATCTGTATTTAGCGATAGTATGGTGTTACAGAGAGATAAAAATATTGCAGTGTGGGGTGAGTCTGATAGTGATTTTGTAACAGTGGAATTAAATGGTAAGACTGTTGAAGCAAAGACAAATGGCGGAATGTGGAATCTTTATCTGCCGCCATTACATGCAGGTGGTCCTTATAAAATGACTATTAAAAGCGGCAACGACTGCATAACATATAATGATATAATGATTGGGGAAGTCTGGCTTGCAGGAGGTCAATCCAATATGGAGCTTGAGCTTAAAGACTGCAAGGGAGGCACTGAAATTGTTAAAAATGCTTCAGGTGATAATGTCAGGTTTTATTACACTCCAAAGGTTACAAGTGTTGGACAAGAATTAGAAGAGGCTGAATCAAAAAGCTCATGGGAAAAATTTATTCCTAATCAATGTGATAAATGGTCAGCAGTAGGGTATTTCTTTGCGAGTATGCTGTCAGAAAAGCTTGGTGTAACTGTTGGTGTAATAGGCTGTAACTGGGGAGGTACTTCAGCATCATGCTGGATAAGCCGCAAGTTTCTTGAATACGATATTCGTATAATATCTTATCTTAAAGAGTATGATAATCGTGATAAAAGTTTAGAAGAAGCATATAATGAATGTCCAGGCAGTATGCATGAATCTATGATTAAACGTGTTGCACCATATACACTCGCAGGATTTTTATATTATCAAGGTGAAGAAGATGACCACAAGCCATATACATATTATGAGCTGCTTTTGACCCTTGTAAGGCAATGGAGATATGATTGGAAAGATGATAAGCTGCCATTTATGCTTGTACAACTTCCAATATATCAAGAAGAAGGAGAGCCAGACTACAAAAACTGGCCGTTTATACGTGAAGCACAGATGAAACTTTACGATACAGTAAAAAATACAGGAATTGCCGTTATTCTTGAAACAGGAGAGTATAATAATATACACCCTGTAGATAAAAAAACTGTTGGTAAAAGACTTATGCTGCAAGCAATGTACCATGTATATGGTGATATAGATGAAAAAGAGGCATATGGTCCAATATATGATTCTTATTTTGTAGAAAATGGTATTATGTATATAAAATTTAAATATGCAGAAACTGGAATAATTTGTAATACAGAAGAAGAATGTGGATTTGAAATAGCAGGCGCAGATAAAAAATATTATCCTGCAAAAGCTGTTATATTAGGTGACAGTATAACCCTTTCATCAGACAAAGTTAACATTCCACTATATGCAAGGTATTTTTGGACTAATTATCATAAAGTATCATTATTTGGGGCAAATGGTATACCTGTCGCACCATTCAGAACGAGTACAGATGATGGAGCAATATGCACAGGCAGCAGAAATACTGGTCTTTTTAAGTAAAGTTATGCTATCAAATTAAATATAGAGTATTGCTATTATATTGTATATGTATTATAATATACACTATAGAGTGGATATATAAGAGAGTTGATGCTATGGAAGAATATTTAACAATTAACAAAGTCTCAAAATTATTAG
>DESG01000076.1 GCA_002361175.1 Lachnoclostridium sp. UBA3320
AATTAGACCCGAAGAGATTAAAAAGCAAGAAAAAGTCAAAGCCTGGGTTTTATGTAGATACAGATAAAATTCAATTTACAAATAATAAGGTAAAATTAGAAAAAATAACAACAAGCAAGAAACAAAACAAGCAGAAACAAAACTGGATACGGCTTGCAGAAAAAGACAGGATTCCTGTAGATGGCAGGTATGTAAATCCACGAATTACATTTGATGGAATAAACTGGTGGATTAGTGTAGGAATAGAATATCCAGAGCAGAAAGAAGCAGCTAAAAATGAAGGAATTGGAATAGATTTAGGAATTAAGGATTTAGCAATATGCTCTGATAAAAATAAATACCAGAATATAAATAAAACAGAAAAAGTGAAGAAGTTAGAAAAAAGAAAACGTAGGTTGCAACGTTCGATATCAAGAAAATATGAGAAAAATAAGAAAGGGGAAAGTTACTGTAAAACAAGCAACATTATAAAAAAAGAAGAAGAACTTTTAAAACTAAATCATAGACTAACAAATATTCGTCAAAATTATTTACATCAAACCACAACAGGAATTATAAACCGAAAACCAAAGTTTATTGTCCTGGAAGATTTGAATGTAAAAGGAATGATGAAAAACAGACATTTATCAAAAGCCATACAACAACAGTGTTTTGGTGAGTTTAGAAGACAGATAGAATATAAGTGTAGATGTAATACTATACCACTTATAATTGCAAACAGATTCTTTCCAAGTTCTAAATTATGTAGCTGTTGTGGAAAAGTAAACAGGTATTTAAAGTTATCTGACCGCATTTACAAATGCGTATGTGGTAATATTATCGACAGAGATTACCAGGCGGCTTTAAATCTTAAAAAATATGGAGAAAATGTTTTAAAACAATCTGTAGTGTAACATTTTCAAGTTGATATAGATATATACTGGTACGTTAGCTAGGAATTTACGCCTAATAGAGTGTACAAGAACTTGTGACTAGTATCTGGATTTATTCAGTATGAAAGCATACACATTGAAGTAGGAATGAAACATAAAGTTTTGGATAGTTTTTATAAACTTTTATAAGTTTTCAGTAGCGGTAAAGTGTGAAAAACGAATTAGAAAAATGTCTTGCTGGTGAATGGTATAACTGCCATGATTCTATATTTTTAGAATTTAAACAGAAAGCAAGAGAATTATTGAAAGAATATAATTCTTTAGAGTACAACCAAAAGGAAAGAAAAACCATTATTTTAAAAAAAATGTTTGAACATATCGGTGAAAATGTTTCTGTAGGACTGCCTTTTATCTGTGATTATGGATGTAATATAAGTATAGGAAATAATGTTTCTGTAAACATGAACTGTACTTTTGTAGACTGCAATAAAATAATTATAGGTAACAATGTGCTAATTTCTTCTAATGTGCAAATTTATACATCTACACATCCTGTTGAGCTTAGAGACAGGCTTGTCCCTGACTGGAATGCTGAAAGTGGAGAATACTTTTGTCGTACATATGCACTGCCAGTAACAATTGGTAATGGGTGCTGGATTGGAGGAGGTGTAATTATACTGCCAGGTGTTACAATCGGCGATGGGTCTGTAATTGGAGCTGGAAGTGTTGTTACAAAAGACATTCCTAAAAATTGTGTAGCAGCAGGGAATCCTTGCCGAATACTTAGAAAAATCAATAAAGAAATGATGTAAGTTTTTCTAAGCTCAAGATGCTGCCTTAAAGGCAGCATCTTAAATGCTTATTATTTTCCATTCTTCAGTCTGAGGACTCGCAGTTCTTCCTCAAAATTCTCCTTGAGCTTAAACGCTTTTACACTTTGTTCTTGAGTAGCATCAACCATTTTACCATACTTAATTAATAGTGAACAAAATTCCATCTTTTCTTTAAGCTCTTTTTCTTCCATTTCAAACTTTGTCATAGCTTCCTCCGTCCTTTTGTTTTGTGTGGCAAAAAGTGTGCCATCACGAACTATGATATTTGTATATTTTGTGTAGTAAATATTATACATCTTTATAACAAATTATTCAATATGACAAAAGCTATTCTTATATTAAATTTTTTTAAAGTGTCAGAATAAATTTATTCACCATTCACATTAAGTATATGACTGCTTATAAATACGGCTGCATATCATCACATAACTTATCTTCTATTGAAATAAGACGATTACATATATCTTTTGAAGAATTGTCTGCGCCAGAATACTGATTTAAATATTTGTGAAGTGACTTAACACCCATATTGCAACCATCAGTAATTAAGTCAGCAATAGTCGCATCACTCTCATCCATAGCCATCTTAAAGTTTGTTTTTAACCATGACATACCCTTTGCCATAGGTGCAGGGTCTTTTTCCTCACTGTTATGCTCAAGAAGAAGTGAATGTAATTCATTGCCGAGTTTTTCATGATGCATTCTGCTATCATTTAAAACATCTCTTAATTCTGTTGCTTTTACCTTGTCAAGTATCTCATTAATTGACTCTACTGCCATTTTAGTGCCAGAGTCACATTCTTTTAATAATTTTATTGTGTCATTACTCGCCATATTTTCCATATTGATTAACCTCCATTATTAATTTTTAAATAATAGTATATCCAAATATAAAAAATATAACAGCGAAAAAACTTTAACTATTCTTGTTTGTTTTCAAACAGTATTCTGTCCAGTATATCACAAGCTTCCATAATCATTGCGAGACATGGACGTTTTTTATAATATTCTTCATTTCTTTCAGCAGGTTTTGTATCTTTAAAACCTGACAAAAGAAGTTTTTCTTTATCTTCTTTTGTCATCGCTCCATTATGTTTTATAAAAGTTCCATCTGACATTGGCACTAGTCCGAGAAGTTCTTTACAAATAATTGAGCCGTTACTTTTTTTATATTCTGCTGCAAGCTTTTGTACCATGTCATAATTAGCTTGTTTTCCAGCAAAATCTTTACCTATATCTGTACCAGTTTCTAAACCTGCTACCATAAACATACCTGATACTGCACCACATACTTCACGCATACGACCCATACCGCTGCCAAATGATGCAGAAAACTTAAATGCTAACTTAGCATCTATTCCATATTCGTCAGCATATGCACCAAAAACTGACTGTGAACAATTATATCCTTCTTTAAAAAGCCTTGCAGCTTTGTCTCTATGTTTTTCCATAAATATTTACTCTACTACTATATCAATCTTTTCTGTACAACCATTTTTAGCATATACATAAATTGTACATGAGCCTGTTCCTACAGCACTAATTTCTCCTGATTTTGACACTGTTGCTACTGTATTATCATCAGTTGCATAACGGAATGGTCTTGTATGATTATCAGAAAGTTGTTCTTTATTCTTATTTACTAACTCTACACTGGCATTAATCTGTGCAGTCTCTCCAGCTGCAAGATTATAAGAAGTTTTGTCTAAATTTATATTCTTTACATCTGTGTATTTTTTACTCTTACTGCCTGCAAAGTGAGCAAAAATACTTCTGCCAAGTATTACTTCTTCTCCATTTACTGTCTTGTATGCAACAACATAAACTTTATAGCTCTTTGTTTTGTTTATTGACTTTCCATTAATCTTTGTCACTGTTATATTTGTAACGTCTCCGCTGCCTACAGAATTTAAAGATTTATCATTAAATGTCTGACCACAATACTGAACATATACTTTATAGCCTTCTGCACTTTCTACTTCGCCCCACGCAACATTAATTCTATTGCCAGTCTGGCTTGCTTTAAGTTCTGAATCAAGTGCTATTGTATTCATTTTCTGTTCTTCAGCAGAAACAAATGCTTCATCAACTGGCGCTGCTGTTGGAGCTATAGTTGGTTCAACAACTGGTGCTTCTGTTGGAGCTGTAGTTGGCTCTAAAGCTGGTCCTGTAATTGGTATCATAGTTGGTGATAATGTTGGTGTAGCAGATGGTATTTCTGTTGGAGTAAGAGTTGGAGCTACAGTTGGAGCTGTAGTTACTACTGCTACTGGTATATTTACTGTTACCTTGCATACAGCCATTATATTGCCATCTTTCGTAATTGCTGTAACAGTACATGTTCCACTCGAAACTGCAGTTACTTTTCCAGAAGTATCTACAGTTGCCACATTTGTATCACTTGATACCCATGTTACATTTTTATTTACTGCTGAAGAAGGCACAACAGTTGCTGTAAGCTGTTTGCTCTCACCAGCACTTGTAAATGTTAAAGAATTACTGTCAAGAGTTACACCTGTTACATTGGCATAAGTCACTGCTTCTGTACCATTGTCAATTAAAGGACTGTCTGGAATATTAGCTGAAGCACTATGTACAAATACACCTCCACCAGCATTGTCATGGATTTTGCCGCCATTCATCTCAAAATCGCCTTTATTATAGACAACACCATTTTTAGATGAAGCATAATTTCCATATATTTCGCCGCCATTCATCTCAAAAACAGATTTATCATTGTAAATATAAACAGCTGTTCCAGTTTTGGCACTGTTATTTTTAATCTCTGCACCACTGTTCATAACAAGTGTACCAGCTCCATTAGGACCACCATCTTTAACGGCAGCTCCTTCGTCACTTCCACTAGCATCGTTATTCTGAAGAATTGTTCCACTTTCAAGAACCACTTTTGCACCGCCAGATACATAAATTAAGCTTGCATCTGAGCCTAGTGTAATCCCACTGTTAGCACGTGTTGTTGGATCTTGTGCCTGCCAATTAGCACCACCATCAATAGTGATATTTCTAAATGTCACAACACTGCCTGCCACACTAGCACTGAATAAACCTGTGTCAACGCCAGCACCTCTTTTAATAGTATGTCCTTTTCCATCTATTGCCCATGTGCTGTTGCCTTTTTTGGCAATGGTCTGAAGGCTATTGCTCCAGTTGCCTCCATTACCCGCAGTTAATGTGATGTCTTGCAACAACTCAATCTGTACACTGTCTGCTGAACTTATTCCAGAAGACTGGAGTGCATCCAGAAGTCCTGATTCAGTCCATGACTTGCCTGCATCCATACTGTATCGTACCTCTGCTGTTCCTGTTTCATCTGCCAATGCTGTGTTTGGCAGCAGTCCAGTAACCATGGCAGTAGCCAACATCACTGATAAAACTTGTCTTTTCATAAATTTTCCTCCTTATTTTTCGTTTTTAGTTTTTTAAGAACTGTATTATAAATTAAATATTTTACTACTACTTTAATTCTACAAAAATATATGCCTTTGTCAAGGATTAATTGTCTAATCTTTATTCCATTTTGGTGACTTATCCATACATCTGCCAACTCAACAAACTGGAATTGAGATTTCACATATTTCAAGGAATTTAATTTCCAAGCGCAGGGTCTAAATCCACCGCCTTTAGGCGGTACGGCTTAAGCCGTCTTTTAGGTAAATGTAAATTGTGATATACTGTGGGTGGGAGGTTGAGAATATGGCAGAATACAGAAGTGGCAGTCACACAGTATATGATATAAAGTATCATTTTGTTTGGATAACGAAGTATCGATATAAGATATTGAGAGGAAAATAGCTGAAAGAGCAAGAGAAATACTAACACAGGGATGCGAAACCAATGGCCTTGTAATCCTAAAAGGGAGTGTGGGAACAGATCATGTGCATATGTTGTTGTCATGTCCAACAGATATGGCTCCAAGTAAAATTATGCAATTATTAAAAGGAAGGTCATCAAAGATATTACAGGATGAGTTTCCTGAGTTAAAGAAAAAGTATTGGGGACAGCATATGTGGGCAAGGGGATATTTTTGTGGGACGGTAGGTGAAGTAGATGAGAAAACGATAAAAGCGTACATCGAAAACCAAGGGAAGCATGAAGCAAATGAAAACTTTAAAATAGCGGAGGAAGATTAACTGCTTCAGCAGTTTCTTCAGCTGACTTTAGTCAGAAAAAAACAGGCTTTAGCCTGCAAAGCGACTTTTAGTCGCAAAATTTGGGCTTTAGCCCGAAATAACCCACCGGCTTTTAGCCGGTAGTAGTTTAGTAATTGTTATATTTTGTTATTAAATATCTCTCAAGCACTTGAAAACACTAAGTTTGTCGCAGATGAGCTTTCCCTTAGACTTTCCCTTGTGTTATATCTTACCACATGAGTCTACGAACTCTGATAAGGGAAAAATGAGGGAAAGAGAACCCTGTAAAACAGTACAACATAAAATAAAAATGACATGGTGAACTGATTGAAATGCTTTTGATTTTGTCACGGATGATTTGCTTTAATAAGCGGGAGTAAACTTTCCTCTATATATTCGGTGTTTGATTAATGCTAACTATATTTATAAGCACAACCTGTCAATAACTGTTTGTGGTATAGTATTTACCCAGTCGATAAATTTCA
>DESG01000111.1 GCA_002361175.1 Lachnoclostridium sp. UBA3320
TAAATATCTCTTTATCTTTAATTTCTGCTGTAGCTTCACCGCCATATGCTGTTAAGAATTTCCAGTCTTTATCATCTGTTAAGTCCTCTGCTATCTCAAAGTTCCCATTGTTTACATAGTTGCCGTCTGCGTCAGGGTCTCTTAATATAACTTCTTTTTCTGGCTTTTCTACATCTTCATTATAGCTGTCTTTCTGGTATGCTTTTACATAGTCAACCATAAGAGCAGCGTTCTCAATGTCCGTGGTTTCGTCAGGATTGCCTGGCCAGTTACCACCAACAGCAAGGTTTAATATAATATAAAACGGCTGGTCAAATGGGGCAGGATATGTAACTTCTCCCTGGCCTTCAGCTGCAGAATACCAGTCATTTTCTGTATGTACGAGAACACCATCTACATACCAGTTGATTTTTCCAGGTTCCCACTCTGCACTGAATATATGGTATTCATCTGAGAAATTCCCTTTTTTCAGCGTATATTTGCCCTGGCTTTCACTATGTGGGTTGCCATAGTGTATTGTTCCATATGAAGTATCTGTTTTATTGCCCAGTACTTCTACAATGTCAATTTCACCACATTTTGGCCACTGTCCATAAAGGTTTTCATCAGTAGGCATCATCCAGAATGCTGGCAAAAAGCCCTGTCCCTTTGGGAATTTTATCCTTGCCTCAAAAAGCCCGTATTTAAAATCATGTTTATTCTGTGTATTTATCCTGCCTGATGTATAAGATACTTTTCCATCTGCACCAAGAGTTTTTACAGGTTTCAATACAAGATTGCCGTCTTTAACATAAATATTTTCAGGCGAATCTACATATTCCTGAAGCTCACTATTTACCCAGCCTGACTTATGTTCCTCAACATTCCAGTCATTTCTGTTAAGTGAAGTTCCGTTAAACTGTTCTTCCCATTTAAGGGTATATCCTTTATGGGTTGAGTCTACTGGTGATGTTGTTGGATGTACTATTGGATTGATAGGATAGTAACCTCCTCCACTTCCTCCTGATGGTTGGCTCGTTGGTGTTGTCGTTGGTGTTGCTGACGGAGTTGGCATTGGTGTTTTTGTTGGTACTGGTGTTGCTGTTGCTGACAGCGTTGGTGCTGGTGTTGCCACTGGTGTCACAGTTGGCATTGGTGCTTTTGTTACTACTGGTACTGCTGTTGCTGGTGCTTTTGTTGCTATAGGTGTTGATGTTGCTTTATTACTTTGCTTTTTTACTGTTACTTTTACCTTCCGTGTCCACGTCTTTTTATATCCTTTAATTTTGGCTTTAATTGTTACATTTCCTTTGGATACACCTATAATCTTTCCTTTTTTTACTTTTGCAATTTTATCATCTGACGAAGACCACTTGACTTTTAATGATTTATTGCCATACTTTTTAACAGATACTTCTTTCTTATCTTTTGCTGTAATTTCTAGTTCAGATTTGCTTAAGACAGGTGCTTTTACCACCTTGACTTTGCAAGTATACTTTTTGCCATCTTTTTTCCATCTTACTTTGGATTTTCCTGCTTTTTTTGCAGTTATAACGCCTTTTTTTGTAACTGATACCACAGCTTTTTTTGATGCCTTGTACTTTCCACTTTTTTCTTTTTCACCATCAATATCAAGATTAAGTTTGTCTCCTTTTGAAATAATACATTCTGATACAGATAGTTTTACTGCCGCATGTAGATGCAGTGGTACAGATGGTACTGCCATGGCAACTGCCACGGCAGCAGCTACACTTTTTAATAAATGCTTTTTCATCTGGTTACCTCCTAAAATTTGTATTTTTTAAGAACGCCCAGCGTTCTTGCATCGGAACACAGAATAGCTTTATTTTGAAAGTATAATTCTATGTTCCTAAAATAAAAAACATTACTAAGGAAAATTATAAGTCCCTTCCATATTTTGGGATATAAAACTATATACAAAAATGTCAAAATCATGATATAATAACTAAATATTGTCGAACAAACTATACTAATGTTTATTATTCTTAAAACAGAATTGAAGGTGATGCTATATGAATTTACGAAAAGAATGGTATGAACAAGAACTACAAAAAACTGAAGAGGCGATAACACACCGCCCATTGGAAGAAGAATATTCTTTTTACCACGCTGTCAGTTCTGGTGACATGGATTTTGTACAAGAAAACTGCCGCCAGGACACTTTTACTAATCCAGACGGCATGGGAATTCTTTCTACAAACTATTTAACTAACTTGAAATACCATTTTGTCATTACAGTTGCTATGATTACAAGGCAATGCGTAATATCAGGAATGGAATTAGAACAGGCTTACCGCTTGAGTGACTTTTATATTTTAAAAGCGGATAAATGCTCATCTGTAGAAGCTGTTTCACAACTTCACCACAGCATGGCTCTTGATTTTACTGGAAAAATGGCTCTTGTAAAAAAGAGCCATGCAATATCAAAACCAGTAGTTAACTGTATGGATTTTATCTACAGTCACTTAAATACAAGAATCACTGTACAAGTTTTATCTGACTATACAGGTCTGTCACCAAGTTATCTTTCAAGACTTTTTAAAAAAGAACTTGGAATTTCTATCAGTGACTATATTTTGGAAAAGAAAATTGAAAAATCAGAAAATCTGCTTAAATATTCTGACTACAGTCTAGTTGATATCGCAAACTACCTGGCATTTTCTTCACAAAGCCACTTTATACAAACTTTTAAAAAAGCCATTGGCATAACTCCCAATAAATACCGCAACCAGTATTACCATGCTTCATGGTAATACTTATACAGCCTGCCATCCGGTTTTCATCAGACAGCAGGCTGTATATACTAAGAAAATATTTTACACTGTTTAGGTTAATCGTTTACTTAATATCTGGTTCAAGCTCTACTTCAATATGGAATTCTGTATCTTGCATGGACATTATCTGCTCTCTGTTCAGATATACTGAACCACTGTCACAATCCAGATCTACTGTATTGTTGCAGACTGCCTTTTTTATTATATATTCCCCATAAGTTAATTTCTGCGGATTTTTATAAGTAATGTAAAATTTTTTGTCTGCAAAGTAAAGACTGATGTTTGCATTTCCTTCTGAATCAAATTGTTCTTTTACAAGTTTAGGAGAGATTACAAGGTTTCCTGTTTCACCATGTACACCAAATACTTCTGTAACTACTGTAAGCATATACCAGCTTGCAGCACCTGTTAAATAATGGTACATACCCTTTCCTTCATTGTTAAAATATTCAGGGATTCCTGGATAAATCTTACTTGTTTCAAAGTTTAATGATGTATCCGCCAGCGTCTGTAAAGCTTTGTATCCTTCTTTAACAAAACCTCTCTGGTATAAGGCATTGGCAAACATTACTGTCATATGTGAGAAAACAGCCCCATTTTCTTTTTCTCCATATGTAAAGCTAAACATTCTACCCATATTAAATTTTTCTTCTTTAAAGTTGGTGTTTAGACGATAGCCGCCAATTTTTTTATTATATAAATAGTGGTCTGCACTTTTACATATCTGTTCTATTTGCCAGTCACATGCTGTCCCACCCATAATTGCAAATACTTGACCAGTAAGCATCATTTTAGCTTCTCCGTTCAAATACATCTCTAGTGGCTGCTTGTCATTATCATAATAACTGTTAAACCAACCTTCGCCTTCACCACCAGTAATCCATTCTGTTTTACGGATATGTTCTTTCATCCAGTCTGCCTTACGTTTAAGATTTTGTGCAAGTTCACATAAATTAACTTGTATCTTCTTTCCGCTTATATTATGTCTGCATAATTTAGTATAATTATGTAAAAGATCCTGTTTTGCAGGTATGCTTTCATAAAGCTCTATATCATCTTTTAATAAAACCTGTATTTCCTCTAACAGATCTATCTGCTCCCAGCCATGTTTTTCGTGCAATAGCATAAGAAGTTCTGCTATCTGTGACAAATTACCTGCATATGCGCATGTAAATGCTACGCTTTCTCCATTTTCTTCTGCCATATCCAGTGCATCATTCCAATCAGCACCACGCAGCATTATATGGTTATGTGTACCTGTTTCATAAAATGCACATAAATTCTGTAACAACATATGTTCAAGTATATTTCCTTCATATATGCTGCCATCTGTGCATCTCTGTTTTATGCCATAGTCTATATTCCACAAAGAATCAAGGTCTTTTCCCCGTTCTGCCTGTTCGTCTTTAAAATAACAAGCTTTTTCTTTTAATATGTCTGCATCTCCTGTCTGGTCAATATATAACTTTGTTGTCATAAATGGCCATACACCATGGTCCATCCAAACACGTGCAATCCCATTTCTGTCTGCAATAAACTCCCCTTGTCCTGCTCCTATTATTGTGGCATTGGTTCCGTCCAGACGCACACCACCATAGTTATCAAGAATCATCTGGCGCACACCGCCTGGATCCATAATTAAGAGCGATAAACAGTCTTGCCACAAGTCACGCCATCCTCTGCCGCCTCTTCCATAATCATGATACGGAAGAAATGAACAGCCATAAATTCTTCTCAACATTGGCTGAAAACTTACCCAACGCATAAAACAGTCAAATTTATTATCTCCTGTATAATATCTGACATTTACTTTTTCCTGCCAGTATGCTTTTGTCTCTTCTAACGCCTTCTTTGTCTCTTCTGAAGTTTTGTATTCTGTCACAATGCTTTCTATTTCTGTTTCATTATTTGTAATCCCCATAATAATTGTGTATGATGCAGTTTGGTCAGGTTTTAATATAACTTCTGAAAAGCGTATGCCACCCATTGCTTCTTTTCCTTCAGTAAAACTTCCTGATGGCACACCTTGCTCATCTTTTAAAATTTTATAAGGATGTGTAAAAGTTCCTCCATCACCTATATAATCTTCTGTTACCGGATAAAAGCTTTCTGGCTTTTCACATACATCTGTAACACCACAGATAAAATATGTTACATTATTTTTCTGATGACCTCTCTCATCAAAAGACAGTGATGGTTTTACATATACACCATAATCTGTGGTTTTAATTCTATGAAGAAGTGAAGTAACATGTCTATGGTCTCTTATATTGTCTGCACTTCTGCCGAATATAGGTACTGCTGCTATAGGTGTAATAGTCTCTTCTGCCTTTCCTGTATTTTTAATCTCAACATGCATAATCTCAACATTGTGCTTAAGTGGTACAAATGATGTAACTTTGGCTTCCATCTGGTATTTTTCTGACTGTCTTGTAACTGACTGCCACATAAGTCCTGCTTCTAAAGTGCTTTTATCCTGCATTTTTGTTAATTTCTTACATTCCTCTTCAGCAGATGCTCCTGTCACAGACCATGCACCCTTATCTTTTACAACACACCAAAAATTTCTTGTTGAGCGGTTATTGTGTAGATTGTCTATGCTTACTGGCTCTAGTAGAAAAGCATTTTGATTTATTTTAATGTCTCCTCCCAGATTTGGTGACAATGCACTTTTAATTCCATTTTCTCCTGCAATCGGAAAATATAAATTATTATAATTCTCTGGCTGCTCTATGGAAAAAGTACCATCTTTGTCTAAAAAACGTATTGCTTCCATAACTTACTTAACCCTCCTTATTATTAGTCTTAGATTTTAAAAATTCCAATCTGTGTTGCAAGCTCTTCTGCTGAAGTTGTTAGCTGTTCAGAACTTTTTGCCACAGTTTCACTACTTTCCATCAGGCTGTTTGCCTGTTCTACTAGTATATTTGAAGAACCAAGAATTTCTTCTGAACTTGCTGCCTGTTCTTCAGAAATTGCAGCAACATTTCTTGCGACATCCTCTACTTGTTCTACTTTCTGTATCATATTTTGTATCAGATTTCCAGTTACATCGATATTTTCAAAAATAATATCAAATGTATTTACTGCATCCTTAATAAGCACACTGCTGCTGTTAATACTTTTTACGCTGTCATCTGCCTGACTTACAACATCTTTCACAGATGTCTTTATTTCAAGGACAAGATTGTCAATATGCTGCACAGAAGCAACACTTGTCTGTGCCAGCTTTCCAATTTCCATTGCTACAACTGCAAATCCTTTTCCTGCATCACCTGCACGTGCTGCTTCAATAGAAGCATTAAGTGACAAGAGATTTGTTTCATCTGCAATATCCCCAATAACTTTTGTAATATTGGTAATCTCCTCTGATGCCCTGCCCACTTCATCAATGGCAGATTGCAGTTTTTTCACTGAACTGTTGATATCTCCCATAGCTGCACTTACATCTTGCATAGCTTGTTTTCCTGTTTTAGAGACATGGATTGTTTCTTTCATTTTATTGTTTACACCATCCCCATTATCTTTAGTCTCTTCCACAAGCATTGCAAGGGTCGTTGCACTTTGTGCAATTTCTCCTACAGATAATGAAAGCTGTTCCACTGTATTGTTAAGCTCTTTCATTGACTTATTCTGTTCTTTTGAAGCACAAAACATCTGTTCTGATATATTTTTGCTCTTATCTGCCTGACCATGCAGTGCACCTGAAACACCATTTATAGATGCAATCATAGAAGTCATTGCATCTATAAACTTTTCTACACACCGCCCCATTATACCTATTTCATCATGGCTTTTTGTATGGCTTGAAATAGTAAAATTGCCTTCTGTCATAGTTTTAATTATCTCTGTGAGTTTTTTTACAGGCTTAATTACAATATGCGTAATACGCTCAATAAGCACCATAAGTATTACTATAGAAATAATTCCAAATAAAGCCATAATATTTCGTATAAAATTTAAATCACTATAAACTATTTCCGAAGGTACATAAGATACAAGTACCCACTCTGTACCTTCTATTTTTTCAAAAACTGACATATTGCCATCTATTTCTGCTAAGTCAAGATTATTCTGTGCAATCTTTTCACCTGCTTTTCTCATAAAAGAATTATCAATACCATCTAATGATTTTGAAATTAAAGATGTATCACGAGAAGCAAGTACAGTGTTATCCTCTGTATTCACTAAAAATGCTTCTGCATTTTCCATTTTAACAAAACTATTTACATATACACTTATCTTATCTAGTGATAAGTCTGCCGAAATCACATATATTCCTTTATTATTGCTTCGTAACATGCCACATGCGCTTATGACCTGTTCCCCATTTTCATTAGTATAGGCATTAGTAAATCCCATATTTACCCTGCTTAGCGCATCCTGAAACCACTCTGACTGTACTACTTCATCAGAACCAAGCTTTGCAGAAACATTTGATTCACTAATCTTTATAATTGATACATTACTTATATGTACATCTGCTTGTGAACCCATCGCTCCAAGGTTAAATTCCAACCGTCCATTGGCATCATCAATATCCGTTATAGTAAATTCATATTTAAATGTCTGTTTGTTATTGGTCAAATTTATTTCTGTATCTTCAAGATAACGGTGATAGTCACGGTCTGGTGCTGATATGCCAGTCTTTATAGTTCTTTCTTCATCTGCATAGGCATCAAAACTTAATCTGTATGTAGCGCCTTGTTTCATTGGCAGCCCTGTCTGTACAAGCTGTATGCTATAGTCAGCAGTACCTTCGTTTGATGTACTAATATTTATTTCTCCATTTTGTATTCTGGCACTGCCTTCACCCTCCAGTGCCGTATAAAACTGCCAGTCCCCACTGTTTTTAACTTCTTTATTGCCTTTAAATTTACCATTGTTTATATAGTTGCCGTTTCTGTCAGGTTCACGTAAGACAGCATCTGCATTACGTGTTGCACCTTCACGCCCTTTGTAAAGTCTTCCATCCATATCTGCTATATATATTCCACCTGGAAAATTACTATTAAATCCATAATAGCTATCCAGAAGAGACTGTGTCTGTTTATCATTTAAGTCCACCCATTCAATCGCCTGTTTTGCCATGCAGAATGAAGCAAGGTTTTTGTCAAGCCATTCTTCAATTTCTGATACCTGACTTTCTACTGAAGTTGTTAAAAGTTTCTGCGCATTTGATGTAATTACTTTTTTTGACACATAGTATGATAGTCCTATAAGAACTATAATTATAAAAATTATTACAGGCAATATAATGCCAAGCAGCTTTGTTTTTATTGAAATAAAATGTTTATTTTCTTTATTATTTTGCTTACTTTTTTTCATTAAAACACCTCCCAAATGGCGGCACTAAAACATACTTTACTGGTATTGCCCTACATTGCTAGAGTCCACTTTCTCAAATGGCAATAGTATATATTTTCCATCCTCTGTTGCACCTTCTATATCTTCTATACTATTGCCTGCCGCAAGATTTACAGCAGCTTTGGCAGTAGCCATCATCTGTGCAGACATTGGCTGATATACTGTAAAGTCCATACGTCCAGCTGCTATTGCTTCACAGCCGCCAGCGGAAGCATCTACGCCAAGAAATAATATAGATGATGTGTCTTTTTTTGCCTCTTCAAAAGCCTGTACTGCACCAAGAGCCATATCATCGTTATTAGCAGCAACACAATCTGCCTGTCTGCCAGTCATTAAAAACAACTCTGTAAGCTCTTTGGCTGTATCTTCATTCCAGTCTGCATTATCTTCAAATACATAATTAATTTTCTTGCCGCTTGCCTTTAAAGTCTGTTTAAGTCCTTCCGTTCTTCCAATAGTGCCAGATGCGTCCTTTGGTCCTTTAAGCAGTACAACATTAATTTCATCTTTATCAGAAAGTTTTTCAAGTATGTACTCAGCCTGATACTGTCCTGCCATATACTCATCTGATGCAATATAGACATATTGGTCCTTTGAAAGCTGACTTTCTGGAGGTGCATTATTGATAAATATTATAGGTGCATCTTTTGCTGCTGCCTTTACCTCAGCAGCAATATCAGGTGATACAAGTCCGCATAGAAAAATATTGTAACCTTTATCAAGTGCGTCTTTTACCTGTGCTACCTGTGTTTCAACAGAATTTTCTGCATAACCTACATCAAAGCTTGCGCCTTCTGCTTCTGCCTGTTCTTTAAGTTGGTTTGCCCAGCCTTCATAATAGTCTCCGCTTTCTATTGCAGCATAATAAATCTTTGCACTGCCACCCTCAGATGTGCCTTTACTCTGGCATCCGCCTGTGAGCAGAGCAGCCACAAAAACGGTTAAAAATAATATTCCTGTTTTTTTTACCATATAGCATACACCCATTCATTTATTTTTTAATAATATTACTTCTTTTAATAAGCGTTATATATCAAATTAACAAGAAAAATATCATATATATGCCCCTAATACTGTAAAATTTACTGTTCTACTGTTCCATATTTTCTTATAAGTGTAAGCACTCTTGCTGCACACTCACGTACATCTTCTTCTTTAAGTTTGCCCTGTTTATATGCTTCATGTATATTTTTATCATCATTAAGATTACCTGGCATTATAATATCATTCCCTGCTGCTGCACATTTCCATGGTACACTTCCATCTTCTGGAACAGTTGTATTCCAGTCAGATATAAACACTCCCTCAAATCCCCATTCTTTACGTGCAACTGTTGTACAGATATCCTTGTTGTTTGCAGCATGTACACCATTAATGCAATTATAAGAAGTCATAATTGCAGCTGGCTGACTTTTCTTTACTGCAATTTCAAAACCACGCAAATATATCTCTCTAAGTGCACGTTGTGATACACAGACATCTACAGCCATGCGGTTATCTTCTTGATTGTTACATGCAAAATGTTTAATTGTAACACCACACTTCTCGTTTGATTGTACACCTGATGTTACAGCCGCTGCCATAATGCCTGATAACAGTGGGTCTTCTGAATAATATTCAAAGTTGCGTCCACAAAGAGGATTTCTCTGTATATTCATGCCTGGCGCAAGCCACAACCCTATGTGAAATTCTTCCATTTCTTCCGCCACAGCTTTCCCAAACTCTTCTAAAAGACATGCATCCCATGTTTGTGCAAGTACAGTTCCTGTTGGAAATGCTGTACAGTATTGATAGTAAGTATCTGTATTATCATAATGTTTGTACTCTTCTAAAAAGCCGTTTTCAAGAGAGCCAAGCACACCTGCACAGTAAACTTGTCCTGTCTTTTTGTCTGCTTCATAGCTTTGTTGGAGTCTAAGACCTGCTGGCCCATCTGCCATAATCACACACAATTTGTCTTGTCCCTGTATTATTGAAGCTGTTTCTCCTGCTGAACCTGGTACAATCGTGCCTGAAGAACCAAACATGCTTGTATCCACCGTAAATTTTCCGTGTAACAGTGGCAACAGCTCTTCTATTGGCTGTGTAATTGAAGTAACAGACGCAGCAGACATCTTTTTTTCTTCTTTATGTGGTTTAAAGGTTAATATAGGCACTTTTTGCTCTCTTGCAAGCCAATCACTGTTTCTGTCTTTTGCATATATTGCAGAATTAAGTTCCTGAAATACAGCAGTTTTTTTACATATACTGTTTGTGTGTTCCAACAAAACTGTTTCCTTCACTTCAAGTAATGTATAAAGTTCAAGTGAACGAGAACTATTTCCTATCCATACACCATACATACCATTTTCAATAATCCACGCATCTATATTTTCTGAAAAGCTTGCAAGCTGTTTCTGCTCTATTTTAATTGTAAGATTTTGCATATCTTTAGGACAAAGCAAGTCTGTTTTTGCAAAACCTGCAAGTTTTTGATATTCTTTTGCAATGCCTGTCTGTGGTGGTGTTATATATACCTGAACAACCTCTTTGCCTGAATAATATTTACCCGTATTTTCTACAGTAACCACAACATCAAATCCTGCTTCTGTAATTTGTATACCTTTAAACTTTATCAAAAAAGAAGTGTATGAAAGCCCATATCCAAACGGAAATAAAGGCTTTATACCAAAACTGTCAAAATACCTGTAGCCAACATATATACCTTCTCTGTACTCTTCTTTTTCCAAATTCCCATCCAGATAACCAAAACTTGTAGAAGAAGGATAATCCCCATAGTGCATAGCCCATGTGGATGTAAGTCTGCCTTCTGGCACTTCTTTACCAAATAACACATCTGCAGTGGCATGCCCTCCTGCTTGTCCTGGTAAAGCAATACTTAAGACCGCCTTTATACACTTAGCTTGCTGTAAGATACCAGATATTTCTATCTGTGCGCCAGTGTTTAAAACAATGACAATAGGGATATTAGCACTGTCAAGATAGAGTATATCTTCTATCTCTTTTTTACTTAAATAATAGTCTCCCTCTATAAGCCGTCTGTCATTTCCTTCACCAGAAAGACGGCTAATTATATAAATTGCAGCAGAAGCGCCTTTTATATCTTCTGTTGTAATATCACGTCCTTCTGGCAGTAAAAACGGATTTTTAGCATAGGCATCAAAAGGATTATCAAGTCCCTCTGCATCAATAAGAATTTTTTCCTTCCATGCACTTCTGGCATCATAATAACGCTTCTGATAATCCTCAATCCAGTCTTTACTTGTAATAGATGCACCTATGTCCTTTAAACCTTCATATATAGAAATATTTTCTCGATTATTAACATCTCCTGAACCTGTGCCGCCTTTAACTGTTTTTTCTGCACCACTGCCAAAAAGAGCAACTGGAGTAGAAATATCTAATGGCAGCAGTCCTTCATTCTTTAAAAGAACAGTTCCTTCTATTGCAAGTTTTCTTGCAAGCTTTCCATGTAACATTTCACGTTCTGTACGCTCTTTACTTAATGTCCCGCTATAAAATTTGTTTACTTTTTCCATACTCTGCCTCATCTCTTTATTATTTTTATTAAAAGCATCCATAGTGGTCTTTTTGCAAAGACAACTATGAATGCTTTTTTATAAAAGGTTTATATAATTAGTTTTTACTCTTTAACACCACCAAGTGTAATACCCGCAATTATATACTTAGAAAGGAGTAAATATACGATAATAATTGGCACAATTGCTACAGTAATCATCATATATATTTTGCCCATATCAAAGTTCATATAATCAGCGCCACGAAGAGTTGCAATTAAAATTGGAACAGTCATTTTGTCTTTTGACTGGATAACCAGCGCAGGAACGAAATAATTATTCCATGAACCAACAAATGAGAATATTGCCTGTACTGCAATAGCTGGCTTCATAATTGGAAGTACAACCCTGTTAAATATCTTAAATTCTCCACATCCATCAATTCTTGCAGCCTCAACAAGCGACATTGGAAGTGATGACTGTAAGTAGCTGTACATAAAGTAAAATACAGACGGTGATGCAATAGATGGAATAATAAGAGGAAGCAGTGAATCATACATCCCCATATTTGTAATCAATCTTAAAAAGCCCATTGCTGTAACTTGTGTTGGCATTACGAGAATAGCCATTATAAAAGTAAATGCAACTTTCTTTAATTTAAAATCATATGCATAAATCCCATATGCTGTCAATGATGAAAAGTATGTACAAATTGCAGCAGAGAGTCCAGAGACAATCAGACTGTTTAGGATACCTCTAAACATTGGGAATGTTCCATCGTTAGCAACATTCATCAGGTTTTTTAATAGGTAATTTCCAGGAAGTGCTGAAAAGCCCTTCTGCAAATCCGCATGTGAATGTGTTGCATTAACTATCAGTATATAAAAGAAGAACAGACACATAAATGATAGTATTACAAGTACTACATGTGCGATAGCACTTCGCAGACCATCTGTCTTTTTTGATTTCATAAGCTATCCCCTCCTTTGTGCCTTTTTTGCTTTCTTTGCTGCTGCCTTTGAACCATCTGGGTCTTCATTATTAGTCATACGGTATACAAAGAAACACAGTATACCACTGACGATGAACAAGTAAACAGATAATGCACCTGCCATACCATAGTTCCTACTCTTTAAGTGGTTATTCAAGAACATAATCAGCGTTGTAGATGTACGGTCTGGACTTCCCTGTCCATTTGTCAAAATCTGTGGCACATCAAACATCTGAAGACCGCCGATTATTGAAGTAATTAATGTATAAGCAAGAATAGGACGTATAAGTGGAAGTGTAATCTTAAAAAATCTCTGTATACTGTTGCATCCATCAATTTCAGATGCTTCAAATATATCTGCACTTATACCCATAATTGCTGCCATCAGCATTATTGTTGTATTGCCAAACCACATAAGGAAGTTCATAAGTCCAACTAGTGAGCGAGTTCCAAATACAGTCCCCGTAAAATCAATTGGCTCTTTAGTAATGCCGATTGACATAAGCATTCCATTAACTGGTCCATTTGTAGAAAACAGCGTAAAGAATAACATTGCAAATGCCGATGCCATAATTAGGTTTGGCAAGTAGATAACTACCTTAAAAAACTGTTGTCCACGAATTTTTAAACGAGCATCTACAAACCATGCAGCCAGCATCAGTGCTATTACAATCTGAGGAATAAACCCAATAACCCATAAGATTAAAGTATTTCCTGCATATTTAAGCATATCTGATGCCAGCAGGTTCTTATAATTGGCCATTCCTACAAAATTTGGTCCAATTTCTTTAATTCCTGAACGATAATATTCAAAAAAACTGTATCTTATCGTATCTGCCAAAGGAATAAATGAAAAAATAAAGAAACTTATAAAAAATGGAAGAATAAAAATATATCCCCACTTTGAATAGTCGATACTTTTATTTTTTGTCTTCACAGGCTTGCACTCCTTTCTTGTTTCTTTGTTGTAATATTATAGTGCAGCTTTTAGTAGTCTTTATTGTGCCCACTGCACTTCTGTAAGTTCAGGATAACGCTCTATAATTGCTGTTTCAAAGTTTGACTTTGCCTTGTCAAAGTCAATCTGTCCCTGGAAATAATCACTAAAGGCATTCTGGATTAACTCAACACATCCCTGGTCATAAGAAGAAAGCGGTGCTATAGTAATATTTTCTGCAACAGGAGTAAAGTATTTAAACGTATTCTGTCCACCTAAGAAATCAGAAGCATATGATTTATCATCTTCTGCTGCTTCCTGCATACCACTTTTTGTATTTGTAAAGTCAAGGTACTCCTTAGAAATCTTTAATAGATTATCTTTATTAGCAGTTACTGCAAGTATTATATCCTTAACATGCTCTGGATTATCCGTACCTGTACATGCATGTACATATGAACCACCCCAGTTATATTCCTGTGGAGGATTTGTAACAGCCCATGCACCATCTTTGCCATCCCAGTTATCCTTTAAGTTAAAGTCAATGCCCCATGCTGGGAAGAGGAATGCAAATACTTTAGACTTAGAGCCCATTGCCTGATTCCAGTCAGAATTAAACTGTCCTTTTACAGTCTTGTCAAGATAACCTAAATCCAACCACTTTTTAGACATATCTATCCAGTCCATAATTTTTTGGTCAACTTTAATTGTAGTTTCGCCAGACTTAACCCATGGCTCTGAAATACTGTTGCTAAACAGACGGAATGTATCTGCATAAGAAGAGAATGTATAGTATCCCTTTGCTTTAAGTTCCTCAGCTGTTTTTTCCATAATGTCCCAGTCTTTTACTTTTTCACCAACTTTTTCAGGGTCATCTGTTCCAAATACATCTTTGGCAATATCACGCCTGTAAACTAAAAGCCCTGGACAACACTGCCATGTAGAACCTCTCTGTACACCATTTACATCAGATGCTGTTACTTTTGTAAATTCATACTGGTCTGCAAGGTCAGTATCAGGGTTAATGCCAAGCTCTTCCAGAGGTATTGCAGCACCAGCATCGGCATCAGTATACTTATTTACATAGTCAGTTTCTGATAAGAAAATGTCAACTTTGTCATCATCAGCAGCACTTGCCTGATTAAGCAAAGCTTCATCAAGTTTCTGTTGGTAAACACCATCTTGGTTTGGATTAATAATCCAGTGGATTTCTGTACCATCATTCAAAGTAGTTACTGTTCCGTCAGAAGAAGTTTCTTTTACTTCTGGATAAACTGCTTGTAACCTTTCGCTAAACTCGGTATTCCAGCTATAGATATTGATAACTTTACCCTCTTCTGTACTTCCTCCACCGCTGCTTCCTGAATTTGTTCCACTTGTACCACCACTATTTCCACTAGAACCAGGTGTACTTCCACAACCTGATAACGTTCCTGCTGCCAAAGCAGCCATCAGTAAAACACTAATGTACTTTTTTTTCATAAGAAAATCCTCCTTAATTATATTTTATTGCTATTGCATTATAGCTTGTTTTGTAGATTGATGTATACTAAATATGTTTTATAAATATAAAAATCATGTCATTATAGTATATATCTTAAGAAATTTCTAACAAAATCTCGGTCTGTTCTGTAAGTATTTCTGCCGGAATATAATTTCTTTCCATTTCTTTTCCATTAACAACCAATTTTTTACAACCTGTTTCTGCATGTTCTTTATTACTTACAACAATATGCAGGTGTTTGCCCCTAAAATCTTTTTCAATTTCAAAGCCTTCCCATTCGCTTGGAATAGCTGGCTCAATCTTAATGCCATAAAAGTCAGGGCGCATACCTAAGATGCCTTCTACACATCCTACCATAACAGTAGATGCTGTTCCAGTCAGCCAGTGTACATGAGAACGTCCAAAGTGTGGGCTGTCTTTTCCTTCTGTGAACTGTCCATAACAATAAGGCTCTAACTTGCGGATTTCTGCTTTATCATTCTGCCTTGCTGGGGCATTCTCCATGAAATATGTAAATGCACGTTCCCCGTGCCCACACAATGCTTCTGCAAGAATAATCCAGCCCTGTGACTGTGAAAAAATACCAGAATTTTCCTTAGTACCAGCATTATAAATAACAGCAAGTGCACCATCAAAAGCGTGCTCATGGTAAGGCGGATCCATTAAAACTGCCCCATACTCTGTATTAAGCCTTTTATATACCATATCCAATGCCATATCAGCTTGGCTTTCTGTAGCAAGACCACTAATCACCGCCCAACTCTGAGGATTAAGCCACATATTTGCCTCTGGGTCAGTACGTTTTCCTATAATTTCACCATTCTCTGTAATGCCACGTATGAATCTGTCCTCATTCCAACAAAGTGTTTGTATAGTTTCTCCTAGTTTTTTCTGGCTTTCATCAAGATATGCTGTATAATCCTTGTCTTCTTTATACTCTGCAAACTCTTTCATAATTGACATTGCAAGATATAACTGGAAAGCTACAAAAGAAGACTCTCCCTCCTTGCCAAGCCTTAAACAGTCATTCCAATCTGCATAAAGCCCTGCTGGCATACCATGTTTTCCAGTACGTTCCATTGAAAAAGCAATAGCCCTTTTTAAATGTTCATATACTGTACCTTCATCTTTATTGGCAAAAGGAATAACTTCATCTATAAATGAAAGATGACCAGATTCGGAAATATATTTATAGATAGTTGGGAAAAGCCATAAAGCATCATCTGCTCTGTATGCTGGATGCCCGGTTTCTTGTACATAAGACATATCATCTGGTGTATCTTCATGCCCAGGATTATGTGTAAACTTGACAAGAGGTAATCCACCACCATTATCAACCTGTGCAGAAAGCATAAAACGTATTTTACCTAAAGCCATTTCAGGCGCAAGATGAATAATTCCCTGTATATCTTGTACAGTATCACGATATCCATATCCATTGCGCAAACCACAGTAGATAAAAGAAGCGGCACGTGACCATATAAATGTCATAAAGCAGTTATAGGCATTCCATGTGTTAATCATGGTATTAAACTCTTCACTAGGAGTTTTTACCTGAAAATGTGAAAGCTTGTTATGCCAGTAAGAAACCAGCTCATCCAGTTCTTTCTTACATGACTCTTCTGGATTTTCATACTGTTTTATTATACTTTCTGCTTCTTTACTTCCTTTCATGCCAAGTACAAATGCAATAGCTTTTGTTTCACCTGGTTCAAGTGTAATTATAGTGGCAAGTGCACCACACCCATTTTCATTATAATTAAGCGTACCATCAAGTTTCCCACATATTACTCCTTCTGGATTTTCATATCCATGATACCTTCCAAGGAAATTTTCTCGGTCTCCACAGTATGACATAACATTGGCTCCTGCCATTCCGAAAAAACGTTCAGTAACAATTTTGTCATCTACATCTTTTCCTTCTTCCAAACCGTCCAGATTTCCATGTATCATCTGACATATATGATTTTTACAGAATACAGTTTTTGTAATAAACTGAGAATACTGTAAATTTACCTGGTCCTGTTCATAATTACTGTTGTTAGTAAATTCTGCATATCCAGTAACTGCTAATTCCCTTTTTACACCAGAATTATTAACAAGAGACAGCTCCCAGACCTCATACTCCTTATCCAGTGGCACATAATATAGCACATCAGAATGAATGCCACCATAATCCGCTGCTATTTTTGTATATGCAGTTCCATGACGGCATTCACTCTTATAATCCTTAAGACTTTTTCCAACTGGTTGCCAAGAAGCAGACCAGTAGTCCTTGCTGTCACTATCACGTATATAAATATAACGTCCAGGTTGGTCAAAATTATTAAAAATATAACGTAAAATCCTTCCATTAGCACCAGATTTAGCAAAACTGTAGCCGCCAGCATTATTAGAAATAATTGCACCATAGTCAGGTGAACCAAGATAATTTACCCAAGGTGCTGGTGTATCAGGACTGTTGATAACATATTCCCGTTTGCTGTTGTCAAAATAACCAAATTGCATATTCATCCTCCTATTTAATATTTTATCTAATTATAGGGTTTTGCTAGATTTTTATATATCAAACTGTTTACTAAAATATCAGATTTATGTTATATTTAATAAAAATTATCCTATATAAT
>DESG01000123.1 GCA_002361175.1 Lachnoclostridium sp. UBA3320
AGAAAATTTAACTATTTTATAATTGGGAAAGTAAAACTTAATAAATATAGATGATGCTATTCTTGCAAAATAACAAGAATAATAAATTATTAATAATTATTCCCTTTAAACAAATGCAATTTCATATTATAATAGAAGATGGTTATAGTCAAATTTAAGTGTATTATGCCATAATATAATACACTGTTTTATGGAGGTAATTTATGAAACTATTAAGCGTAACTATTCCATGTTACAATTCTGCAGAATATATGCACAACGCCATTGAATCAGCACTTGTTGGGGGAGAAGATATAGAAATACTCATTGTTAATGATGGTTCAACAGATACTACATTGCAAATTGCCAATGAATACAGTAAAAATTATCCTGGAATAGTCCGCACTATAAACAAAAAAAATGGTGGCCATGGCTCTGCTGTCAATGCTGGTATTGCAAATGCTTCTGGATTGTATTTTAAAGTTCTTGACAGTGATGATTGGTTTGACAAAGACAGTCTTTTAGACGTGTTAGCTTTTTTACGCAATGTTGTTACAGATTCCATTTCACTTGATATGCTTATATGTAATTATGTATATGAAAAACCAAGTGTCAATAAACACAAAGTTATCTCATATAGAAGTGCTATACCAAAAAACAAATATATTACATGGAATGATATCAAACATTTTCGTATGAGCCAAAATCTTATAATGCATTCTATAATATATAAGACAAAGCTTCTGCGTGAATGTAAATTAAAACTTCCTGAACACACATTTTATGTTGATAACATTTATGCATACAAACCTCTTCCATATGTGAAAAGTTTGTATTATATGGACATTAATTTATATCGCTACTATATAGGAAGAAGCGACCAGTCTGTCAACGAAACTGTTATGACAGAGCGCATTGACCAACAAATCAAAGTAACAAAGATTATGATTGACTGCATTAATCCGATGCATATCAAAAATAAAAAACTCCGTAATTACATGATTAAATATCTTGCCATGATGATGATTGTAAGCTCTGCACTTTTAGTCAATGAAGGCTCTGATAAAAATCTTAAAAAGAGAAAAGATTTATGGCAGTATTTAAAAGATAATAATAAAGCAGTTTATAAAAATATTACTAGAAGAAAACTAGGTTATCCAATGCAGTTTTCAAGTAGGTCTGGACGTAAGATAATTGTATGGGGATACAACTTCTTCAACAGAATTTATGGATTCAATTAAAACCATATTAATAAGTTAGGGAGGGGTAAAATGCAACAGTTGATATACTATGATGAGGAAGAGGAATGGAGTAAAGCCTTATTATTATACAATGCTGCACTCAAAGAAGTTTCAACAAAACTTGAAATATTAAATAATGAATTTAAACTTGCACACCAATATAATCCAATAGAACACATAACTTCACGCCTTAAATCTGCTAATAGCATTGCTAGAAAAATGCGTATAAAACAAAAAGAACTTACTGTAGAAAATATAGTACGTTATATCAATGATGTAGCAGGTATTAGAATTATCTGTTCATTTACATCAGATATATATCGTATAGCTGCTGCTATAACAAAACAAAACGATGTAACAGTCCTAAAGGTAAAAGATTATATTGCTAATCCGAAACCTAATGGATATACAAGTTATCATATGATAATTTCTGTTCCTATTTTTCTATCAAATGATGTTATTAATACAAAAGTAGAAATACAGATACGAACAATTGCAATGGATTTTTGGGCAAGCCTTGAGCATAAGATATATTATAAGTTTGAAGGAAAAGCACCTGAAGGAATACGAGAAGAACTTCGTCAATGTGCAGACATTATTTCATATCTTGACCAAAAAATGTTGTCAATAAATGAAAGTGTAAAAAAATATGATAAAGATTTTAACGGAGGTGCAGTTGTAAATAACAATATTGATTACATTCCAAACTCATTAAAGCCTCTTTATGGTTCTGTTCATTCTGAACCATAATAACAAAGCTATAATCAAAAGGACGCCATTTATCTGCGTCCTTTTGATTATTCTGCCTGTTCTATTGAATTTTTTTGCTTATTTAATCCTGCATTATGTTTTGCTTCATTAAGTGCTTGCTGTTCTTCTTTTGATAATGTAATAAATGTTTCACCATTTACCACTTCTTTAATATAAGTAAAACAGCCTTCTCTTGAACTGTACATAGAATTTAGAATAAAACCATCATTTTCTGAAGTAAGCAATACTAATACGAAGCTCAGCTGTCCGCCAACTTCCTCAAATGCATCATATTTTACAAGACCTATTTTTTTATATGTTTTTTCCAAAATTCTTATTATATCATTAATCTGTCCTTTTATTTCTTGTACGTTGTCCTCTAATGAATTAATAGAGGCAAATTTGTCTTGTATTGTTTTTTCTAAACTCTTTCCATCTTCTCCTTCCATAAACTTTTCATAAGCAACACGCATATTGCGAATTTTAACCATACTGATTATCAACAATATAAAAAGCAATACAAGTACTACAGTTATTCCTATAACTACATAACCAATATCTATTCCCGTTGAATCAAAAAACTTCATATCTATATTATCCTGCCTTTCCGTTTTCCTATACTATATTATGCACTTTTTACTATAATTAATTAAAATTAGACATAATATCAATTATTCTTTCAAATTCTTCGGGAGAATAATATTCAATTTCAATTTTTCCTTTACCACCAGACTTACGGTTGATATTTACTTTTGTTCCCATAACTAGTTTAAGTTTTTCTTCATATTGTTTATAAATCAATTCTTCCTGTGAATTTGCTTTATTTTCCTCAGCTTTTTTTGTGGCTTTTTCATTATTAAGCATCTTGACAAGATGCTCCGTTTCACGCACACTAAGTTTCTCATCAAATACTTTGATAGCAATATTATACTGTTCATTTCCATCTTCTATGGCAAGCAGCACTCTGGCATGTCCACTTTTAATTTTATCTTCTATTATCATGTTTTTTACTCGTTCGTCAAGTTTAAGCAGACGTAGTGAATTTGTAATTGCAACCCTGCTTTTGCACACTTTTTCTGCTAATTCATCCTGTTTAAGATTATAATCCATAATCAATTTATTAAAAGCTTCTGCTTCTTCAATTGGATTTAAATCTTCACGCTGGAGATTTTCAATTAATGCCACTTCCATTGCTTGCTGGCTTGTATAGTCTTTCACAATAACAGGAACATTTTTTAATCCTGCTATCTTTGCAGCTCTCCATCTTCTCTCACCAGCAATTATGCTATAAAAATCTTCTTCATTTTTTTGCACAATCAATGGTTCAATAAGTCCATGCTGTTTTATAGAGTCAGCTAATTCCTGCATAGAATCTTCATTAAAAAATTTTCTCGGCTGAAATTTATTAGGCTCTATTTTATTTATGTCTACTGTGTCAACTTCCTTAATAACTTCTTTTATTACCTCTTTTACAACTTCTATTTCATTTTCACTGTTGCTTTTTTCTGCATCTCTTCCTGTTTCTGGAATTAGTGCATCTAATCCTTTTCCAAGTCCTCTTTTTGACATTATAAATCATTGCCCCTTTCAATGACTTCCTCAGCAAGTGACCTATACCCCTCTGCTCCAGTTGATTTTGGTTCATAGACATTTATTGGAAGTCCATGGCTTGGTGCTTCTGCAAGCCTTACATTTCTTGGTATAATACTTTTATAAATATTTTGATGAAAATTGTCTTTAACATTTTCCACTACCTGTAAAGACAGGCAAGTTCTAGCATCATACATAGTAAATACAATACCTTCAATTTCTAGTGATGGATTAAGTCTTTTCTGGACAAGTTCAATAGTATACATAAGTTCACTTAACCCTTCAAGCGCATAATATTCACATTGGATAGGAACTAATACAGTATCAGCAGTTGTCATAGCATTAACAGTCAATATATTTAATGATGGCGGGCAATCTATTATAATGTAGTCATACTTTGCTTTCACTTTATCAACCTCATTTTTTAAAATATATTCCTTGTTATCTCTTCCTACTAATTCTACTTCTACTCCAACTAGTCCTCTTTCTGATGGAACTACTGCCAATTTTTCTACTACTGATGGGGTAATTGCCTCTTCGATGCCTATTTCACCTAAAAGAATTTCATAACTTGTATGTATTGCATTTTCCTTGTCAATACCCAGTCCACTTGTAGCATTTCCTTGTGGGTCCATATCAATTACTAGTACATTTTTTCCTTTCTCAGCTAAACATGCTGATAAATTAATAGCTGTTGTTGTTTTTCCAACTCCGCCCTTTTGATTAGATATTGCAATAACTCTACCCATATCTTTTATCCTTTCAATATGTTTCACGTGAAACATTCACTCTAAACATCAACATTTCCTTTTTTATTATAGCACTATATATGCAAAACTTCCATAATTATTTTAAGAACCTTCAATTCAAAAACCAACAATGTTTCACGTGAAACATTAAACATTAGAAATATTAAAATTGAAAATTTCTATATTTTTATATATAATAAATAAGGTGATAAGATTTTACTTGCATTTCCGATATTTTTGATTTCTACTATTTGGCTTATCAGGAATCGTGCGTTCAATCAAATTCTGCTCCAAAGCTGGTTTCAAATAGTTTTTGCGAAAAGTTGGTTTGTGCGAAAGGTTGAGCCGTTCCATCAGTTGTGCAGCAGAGAGTATATCATTTCCAAGAACAGAAAGCAGACGTTCAACTGGTAATTTATCTTGGTCGCTATCTTGGTCGGTTACTTGGTCGCTATCTTGGTCGGTGCTGCGGCCAACAACTGTCACTTCTTTCAAGCTATCCATAATAATTTCAAGCATTAATTCAACAAATCCTGCGCTATCTGCTTGCTTATCTGCCATACCAAGAGCATCATAGTATTCTTTCTGTCGCAATTGAATTAAGTCCTCAATAGGTAGCCAGAAAAAAAGCTCTTTCCATTTACCCAGCAAGAGGCTGTGCCACATACGTCCTATTCGACCATTGCCATCTGCGAAAGGATGAATAAATTCAAACTCGTAATGAAAAATGGCACTCTTAATTAGTGGGTGTAACTCTGATTGCTGATACCAAGCGAAAAGATTATTGATATGCTCTGGCACAAACTCTGCTGGAGGAGCTATATTGACTAGCATTTCACCATCAAATACACCTACCCCACCAGAACGAAACTTTCCATTCTCTGGCACAAGCCCATTCATCATCAACTTATGTGCTTTCAGAAGGTCGTCCACAGAAGACGGATTTAAATGTAACATAAGTTCGTATGCCTCATATGCATTCTGCACTTCTTTGATTTCATTAGGATTACCAAGAACACGTTTACCATTGAGAATTGCCGTCACTTGTTCTAGTGAAAGAGAATTATGTTCAATCGCAAGAGAAGAATGAATCGTTCGTATGCGATTCTTGCGCCGCAAATGTGGGCTAATTGTACCTTCTTGTAATACAGTAATGCGACCAACCTGTTCACTAATCTCTGCAATTAGAAACGTTATTTTGTCCGTCATATGAAATGGTGGTTTGTAATCGTTCATCACTCGCAAATTAATACCCCCTTTTATTTTTTACATCTTTATTATACGCAATAAAACTTATAATAACAATAGGTTAGAGTGAGAATACTCGGCACACATCTTAAAAAACCAACAATGTTTCACGTGAAACATTGTTGGTTTTCTCACAAAGGATTTTTTTTTGGTTTTCCTGCTTGCCGTGGATAAATACTAGAAAGATATCCTGTTTTATTAAAAATAACAAACTTTCTTGCAATATCTGTATTTGGTATATAAAATGAATATTCTGTGCTGTATGCACATGACAGCTTTTTTTGAGCATTAGCTGACTGCGCAATCTCATTATCTGCCTTTCCAGATTTATATGAAATAAACTTTCCCCCTTTTTTAACAAATGGAATACAATATTCTAATAATACAGACATATTTGCAACAGCTCTTGAAACACAATAATTGTATTGTTCTCGATAAGCTTCATTGTGTCCTAAATCTTCTGCACGACTGTGAACAGTTTCAACATTATCTAAATTACACTCTTTTACTACTTTATTTAAAAATTGGATTCTTTTGTTTAAAGAATCCATCAATGTAAAATTTGTACTAGAATATATAATGGCTAGAGGAATTCCTGGAAAACCTGCGCCAGTTCCAATATCTATAACTTTACTATTACTTATATCAACATAGTTTTTTAATACTATACTATCTATAAAATGTTTATATACCACATCTTCTTTTGCTATAATACTTGTCAAGTTCATCACTTTATTAGTATCAATAAGCATCTTGTAATATATTTGAAATTGTTCAAGCTGTATATCGTTTAGTTTTATTCCAATTTCCTGTGCGGCACTATATAATAGCTCTTTCAATATACTTCCTCATTTCTATATTTCTATAATATTTTAATTTTTTTCAAGGTAGACTAATAGTACAGAAACATCAGCTGGTGACACTCCTGATATTCTTGATGCCTGTCCTACTGATTCAGGTCTAAATTTTTTTAATTTTTGCTTTGCTTCAAGTCTTAAACTGTATACATCATCATAATCTATATCTAATGGTATTTTTTTATTTTCAAGTTTTTTAAACTGCTCAACTTGCCTTAATTGCCTTTCAATATAGCCTTCATATTTTATTGCTATATTTACCTGTTCTTTTACATCAACAGGAAGCTCTGGTCTATCTATATCTACGGAAGCCAATTTTTCATAGGAAAGTTCTGGTCGTCTTATAAGTTCTGCCATAGTCACACCTGACTGTAAAAGAGTGCTGCCATTTTCTTCTAATATTTTTTGTATATCTTTCTTAGCTCCCACATTTACATTTTTTATTCTTTCTGTTTCTTCTTGTATAAGCCTTTCCTTTTCTAATAATTTATTATATCTTTCATCATCAATAAGCCCCACATCATGTCCAATCTTGGTAAGACGCAAGTCAGCATTATCTTGTCTTAATAATAACCTATACTCTGCCCTTGATGTCATCATACGATATGGCTCATTTGTGCCTTTCGTTATTAAATCATCTATAAGAACACCGATGTAAGCTTGTGAACGGTCAAGTATAAGTGGTTTCTTTCCCAAAATTTTCATAGCTGCATTAATTCCTGCTATTATACCCTGAGCGGCAGCTTCTTCATAACCAGAGCTTCCATTTGATTGTCCTGCACTAAAAAAACCATCTATATTTTTAAATTCAAGTGTTGCTTTTAACTGCACAGGATTGATACAATCGTACTCTATTGCATACGCATTTCTGACTATTGTAGCATGTTCAAGTCCTGGCACTGAATGATACATTTTATACTGTACATCTTCTGGTAATGAACTGGACATACCTCCCACATACATCTCATTTGTATAATTGCCTTCTGGTTCAATAAAAACCTGGTGTCTTTCTTTATCAGCAAATCTCATTACCTTATCTTCAATCGAAGGACAATATCTTGGACCTGTCCCTTTAATATTTCCTGAGTAAAGGGGCGACCTGTCTATATTGTCCATTATTATCTTATGAGTTTCCATATTAGTATAAGTAAGCCAACAAGACACTTGTTCACGCTCAAGTTCTTCTGGTATATTTGTAAATGAAAAAGGAACAATATTTGTATCACCTTTCTGTTCCGCCATTTTAGAAAAATCAATAGTTCTTTTATCTACTCTTGCAGGTGTCCCTGTCTTAAATCTTCTGACTTCTATACCAAGTGCTAAAAGACAATCTGTCAGATGGTTGGCTGCGGCAAGACCATTAGGACCTGTATATTGGCTTACATCTCCATATATACACCTTGCTTTAAGATAAGTTCCAGTACACATTATTGCTGCACGACATGGATAAATCGCATCTGAAATTGTTCGAACGCCTGTAACTTTTTTATTTTTTACTATTACCTCTGCAACTTCATTTTGTTTAATAACAAGATTATCTGTGTTTTCTAAAACTTTTCTCATAGCCCGACTATAGTCTTTTTTATCTGCCTGTGCTCTAAGTGAATGTACAGCAGGACCTTTTGACGTATTAAGCATCTTTGTTTGTATAAACGTCTTATCAATATTTTTTCCCATCTCGCCGCCAAGTGCATCTACTTCACGGACAAGATGTCCCTTAGAGCTTCCACCCACATTAGGATTGCAAGGCATCATCGCTATGCTGTCTATACTGACTGTAAAAATAAGGGTTTTTAAACCTAGTCTTGCCGTTGCAAGCGCTGCCTCACACCCTGCATGTCCTGCACCAATAACAACAACATCATATGACTCATATGTATAAGACATATTATTTGACCTCCAATCTACATTGCTTAAAAAACTATTTTCCCATGCAAAAATCCTTAAAAATTTTATTTACTAAATCTTCTGAAGCTGTTTCTCCGTTTATTAAGCCAAGTTTTCTATATGCATCCATCATATCAATAGTGAAAAAGTCTTCTGGCATACCTAAGTTAATAGTATCTCTTACCTGAATTAAACTGCGCACTGCATCTTCCACTGCTTCTTTATGGCGTATACTTGTAAGATATACTTGGTCATTAAATGTAATATCCCCATGTAAAAATGAATTTTTTATATATTCAGACAAATTTCTAAGCCCTTGTTTCGTTTCATTGGAAAATTCAATACAGTCCCAATTTAACTTATTTTTTATATCTTTTTCAGACAATTTGACATTTAAATCTGACTTATTCATAAGTACAACACCTGTTTTATTCTTAATTAAATTTATAATCTGTCTGTCAGCTTGTTCTAATGGAACACTTGCATCAACAACATAAATTATAAAATCAGCTTTTTCTATATAAGTAATTGCCTTGTCAACTCCTATATTCTCTACTAAATCATTAGTTTCATGTATTCCAGCAGTATCAACAAGATTTAACACAATATTATCCAAATATACTGTTTCCTCTATAATATCTCTTGTAGTTCCTGCAACATTTGTAACTATTGCCCTTTCCTCATCCAAAAGAAGATTCATAAGAGAAGATTTTCCTGCATTTGGCTTTCCGACAATAACTGTATTAATTCCTTCTGATTTCATTCTTCCATCATTAAAACGCATAATAAGAGCATTTAATTTATTTATCTCATTTTCTATATCTTTAAGAATATCATCTCTATGTTCATCTAAATTATAGTGTTCTGGGTCATCAAGAGCTGCTTCTATAAATCCAAGATTGTGAAGAAGTTCTTGTCTTATATCTTCAATATAGGATGAAACACTTCCTTCAAGCTGTTTAACTGCACTGTCTAATGCAAAATTACTTTTAGAAGCTATTATTTTCATAACAGCTTCTGCCTGTGACAAATCTATTCTTCCATTTAAAAATGCCCTTTTTGTAAATTCACCTGGCTCTGCAAGTCTAGCTCCATTTTTTAACAACACCTCTAATATTTTTTTCACTACAAATGGTCCACCGTGAGCATCAATCTCTATCACATCCTCTCTAGTATAACTGTTAGGCGCTTTCATTAATAATACTATCACCTCATCAACAACACTGCTGCCATCTGTAATAAAGCCATAACTGATAGTATGCGTCTGTTTTTTGACAAAATAGTCATTGTCCCATTCTATATTTTTTAACTTTTCTCCATTCTTATCCACAAATTTCCTAGTTCTAAATATTTTTCCCACTATCTCTAAAGATTTACTTCCACTTATACGTATTATTCCTATTCCTCCGCCCATACCACTTGCAATTCCTGCAATAGTGCTGTCGCTTTCCATACAGACTTACACACCTTTCTTAAAAAAGTTAGAAAAAAGAAGGCTGTCACCAGCCTCCATTTCCACTATTAATTGTTCCTATTCGTTATCTTCTATTACCTTTTCTTTATTAAACTTTTCACGCCTATTATTAGAATTTTTCCTATTATAATCGCTATTTCTTCTGCGATAAGTACCTTTTCTATTTTCATCATATGATTTATCATATGAATATTTACCTTTGTGTTCATATTCCATATCAACACCTGGTTTTAAAGTAATGACTACTTTGCGATAAGGTTCTTCACCTTCACTATGTGTTTCAACATACTTATCTTTTTGCAGGGCAGAATGTATAATCCTTCTCTCATATGGATTCATAGGCTCAAGATATACTGGACGACGAATCCTCTTAACTTTATGTGCAAGATTCTTCGCCAAATTTTCAAGTGTCTCTTTTCTTCGTTCACGATAATTTTCTGTATCAAGCTTTACCTTAACATAATTCTCTGTATTTTTATTAATAACAAGACCTAAGAGATACTGCAATGAATCAAGGGTGATTCCTCTCTTGCCTATAAGAAGTCCCATTTCATCACCACTTAAATCAACAGCAAGCTGATTCTCTGTCTCATCATAGTCCAATTTAATATCTACTTTCAAATCCATTGTATCAAATACTTTGTCAAGAAAAGCAATAGCACTATCTTTAATATCAAATTTAACCCTTACACGTATTTTTGCAGGTTTACTAAAAAGCCCAAGTATTCCTGCACTTTCTTTTTCAATGACTTCAAACTCAACTTTGTCACTAGTTGTCTTTAGTTGTACCAATGCATTAGTTAAAGCTTCATCAACAGTTTTTGCTGTAAATTCATTCCATTCAGACATAGTCTCCTCCATTCTGTCTTAAAAAAACGAATAATCCATATCTTTCATGTTTATTTTTTATCACCTGAATTATCCCTAGCCATCATATTAGCATATGCTGCAATACTTCCCTCTGTATATTTCTTATTGCCACCTGTCTTATAACTGTTCTTGCTTAATTTTGCACTACTGATATTTTTACTAATGCTGCTATCATTCTTTTTCTCCTCACCATTTGTCGGCTTTGACTGTATTGAACTTGTCCTTTTTTGCGCAATATCTTTCATTGCAGTATTAGGGTCAACTCCAAGTTTTTCATAACGTTTCTTTGATTTTTCAACATTTTTAGCTACTTCTGCATCCATATCCATCCGATTAAAATAAATATTTATTCCTAAAGATTGGAATATTCTAAACACATTACCTGCAATCCAGTAAATGCCAGCACCTATAGGGAACATAAAGCACATAAGACCTGTCATAATAGGCATTACATTGTTCATCATCTTCATTGACGCAGCAGTAGGATTATCAGTATCTGTAGTCTGCGGATTACCTGCCATGCTTATCTTAAAACTGATTATCTGTGTTATAGTAGAAAGTATAGGAATAATAACACTTACATTCCTTATCGCTGGAGTGTCAGCAAGGTTTAATCCTAAAAATGAATTAATCTGTCTTGATTTTTCTGCTACAGACATAATTGTACTTTCTAAAGCAGGACAAGTATTTACAAGCTGCTCCCATGCAGCTGCATTAAATTGACCAAGAACATCTATAAAATAACTAATATTACTACTTTCCTTTGCAGCTTGTACTGCATTATTGATAACATACGTATTAGAGGTAACCATTTTAGAAAGCTGTTCAACTGTAACCCCAGCAGTCTGTATCTTTTCTGCTAAATCTATATATATTTCCTGCACCTGTGGTACATATGCAGGAATATTATAAACAACCCTGTATAAAGCAAGTAAAATTGGAAAAGTTATAAACATTGGCAGACATCCGCTCGCAGGACTAACACCATATTTTTGGTATAAAGCCTGAGTTTCAAGCGACATCTTCTGTTGTGATGCCTGATCCTTTTTATTTTTATATTTCTTCTGTATTTCCGTTAATTCAGGATTCATTATAGAAGACATTTTAGCAAATTTTTGTTGTTTAATCTGCAACGGCAGCATTAATGCATTTACTATGAAAGTAAAAAGTATAATACATATACCCGCATTTTCAATCCCAAAGTTTGAAAGCAATGCATAAAGCGCCTGTAAAATATATCCAAGCAATCTAGCAACTGGACCCAATATTGCCCCTTGGTATGTTGTTAAAATTACACTCATAATCTAAAGTCCTCCTACGCCATTCAAAAGTCCATGCTATGGCACTGGGTCATAACCACCTTTTGCAAAAGGGTGACATCTTAAAATACGCCTGACAGCTAAAAAACCCCCTTTTAAGAAACCATACTTTTCTAATGCTTCTATTGCATACTGCGAACAAGTAGGTGTGTATATACACACAGGTCTTCCTTTTAAGGGAGATAAAAACTTTTGATATAATTTTATAATCAATATCACGAATTTTTTCATAAAGAAACCTAATTTCTTAACCTCTATTATCTATCTTTTAACAATCTTATGAGTCCTGCCAAGATGCAGAACTGCACTTTCAATATCTTGATACTTCTTTCCTTTAGCCGTATTCCTAGCTATAATTATAATATCATACCCTATGGCGAACTTATCTTCATTCAATCTGATACTTTCTCTTATCAGCCTAGTAACCCTATGCCTTACAACACTGTTGCCAACTTTTTTACTTACAGTAATCCCAAAACGGTTTATAGACATTTGATTATAAATTATATACATAACAAGATACTTATTAGCATAGGATTTACCATGGTGATATACATTTAAAAAATCACAATTCTTTCTAATTGGTTCAAACACAACAATCCCTCTGCCACTAAAGCAGGACTTTTACCCATAGAAGAAAAGGTCACATAAATGCGACCTATGCGGATAACTTATGTCTTCCTTTTGCCCTTCTGTTTGATAATACTTTTCTGCCATTAGCTGTCTGCATTCTCTTTCTAAATCCATGAACTCTCTTTCTGGACTTTTTCTTAGGCTGAAATGTCATTTTCATTGCTAAAAACACCTCCTTTTAAAATTATACACAAATGGGGTTTTGCCTAAACCGTGTGCTTATTATAGCATAACAGATATATTGTTTCAAGTATTTAATGTATTTTTTTATCTACGATTTTTAAAAGTTATCCACATTATTTTTGAGTTATCCACATTATTTTCACAAGTTATCCACAGCCCTATTTCAATGTGGATAATGTGGATAACTTTTTTGTGGATAATGTGGATAACTTTTGTACAAATATCTCCTTTATAATATGAAATAACTCATTTTTTCCTTAATTTTCCAGATTTTTTTTATCCACAAAATAGCTTTTTAAAAGTAAGTTACACAAATATAGTAAATACAGGTATCTACTTTTGTAGACAAAATTATTTTTTTTATAAAGTTATGCACAAAATGTGGATAAAATGTGGATAACTACCCCACTTATCCACATTATTTTTGAGTTATCCACATTTTATCCACAAGTTATCCACATTATCCACATTTTTCCCATAAATACTAGGCTCTCCAGAGTTATCCACATTATCCACATTGTCCACATTGCAAAAAGTTATCCACATTGGATTGTGGATAACTTGTGGATAACTACTTAAAAAATGTGGATAACTAAAAATCACTTTATTATCCACATTATTAACATTGCAAACGAATCCATCATTTTGGAATGTTTAAAATTGACTTGTATTTTCGCCTTATTTGATATAAAATAGAGTATATGATGTGTTAATTTTGCCTATCATTAGCATTTTAATTAACATTTAAAAATAACTTTAAACATTGAAGAGGTATATTACTTTGGAAAACGAATTATACCAGAGGTGGGACGAAATACTGGAACATATGAAAATTAATTTTGGTATTACAGATGTTTCATACCGTACTTTTATAAAAATTTTAAGTATTTATTCAATAGAAAATACTAATCTTACTATACTAATTGATGATATAAATATAGGAAACAGTAAATCTTTCATTGAAAAAAAATACAATAGGTTTTTGTCAGTTGCAATAGAAGAAATTACAGGCATACACTATGAAATCTCTTATCTCTCGCTGACTGCCCTAGATGAGCAAAGCAAAGACCGTGACCATAAAAAAGATACGAAAAAAATAAAGCTAAATCCTTCTATAAATCCAAATTATACTTTTGATACGTTTATTGTAGGTGACAATAATGATTATGCACATGCGGCATCGCTAAAAGTTGCTGAAGAGCCTGGTGTTACTTATAATCCTCTTTTTATTTATGGTGGTCCAGGGCTTGGTAAGACACATCTTATGCATGCTGTTGCAAATTATATACTTTGGAATGATAAAAGTAAAGAAGTCTTATATGTAACAAGCGAGACATTTACTAACGAAATTGTAGATGCGGTACGTGACAGCAAAAATGAACATTCAACGGCACGTCAAGAATTTCGTAAAAAATATAGAGATGTAGATGTACTTTTAATAGATGATATACAATTCATCATAGGCAAAGAATCTACCCAGATGGAATTTTTTCACACTTTTAATCATTTATATGAATCACATAAGCAAATAATTATATCCAGTGACAAACATCCATCAACTATGACAATGCTTGAAGAAAGGCTTCGCTCACGCTTTGAAATGGGACTTACTGTAGATATCAAGCCTCCTACATATGAGACACGCATGGCGATTTTGCGTAAAAAAGTATCAGAAGAAAATATTATATTGGATGATAAAATACTTGATTACATTGCCAACAATATTGTTTCTAATGTAAGAGAACTGCAAGGAGCAATACTTAAAATAACCTCATTTTCCAAACTCTGTGATAATGATATAACAATGGACCTTGCCAGAGAAGCTTTGTCAGATATGATTAACCAAGATGTAAAAAAGGAAATTACTGTTGAATATATTGCAGAAACTGTAGCAGACCATTTTGGAATTACAGTAAAAGACTTACTGTCGTCTAAACGCAACTTTGCTATTGCTTTCCCACGTCATATTTGTATGTACCTATGCCGTAACATCACAGATATATCTCTTGTTGAAATAGGAAGCAGACTTGGCAATAGGCATCACACTACTGTACTTCACGGTGTTGAGCTTATAGAAAAAAAACTTAAAGATGATAATCAAAATAAAGAATTGATAAAAACTCTCGATGTACTAAATAAAAAAATTAATCCACAATGATGTGGATAACTTATCCACTTATCCACATTTTTTTGTGGATAACTATTTTTACTAAATTTTTCCAAAAAAATAATGTGGATAACTATATACTTATCCACAAGTTATTAACAAGTTATCCACATAGTTATCCACATCGATAAAGCCAGTAATTTCTAAGGCCGAAGGTACTTATCCACATATCCACAGCCCCTACTGCTACTGCTGCTGTAATTATATATATATTATGTTGTATAGCACCCATGGACACTATACGGATACTAGAAAGGAGTTATCCACAATGACTATAACATGTGAAAAATCAAAACTGCTAGAAGGTATAAATATTGTACTAAAAGCTGTACCTAATAAATCTACAATGGAAATACTAAACTGTGTTGTCATTGAAGCAAAAAATAATACAATAAAATTTATAGCTAATGACCTTGAAATTGGTATTGAAACTATTATAGAGGGCAATATTGCAAAAGAAGGTTTAGTTGCTGTAAGTGCTAAGTTATTTTCTGAGATTATACGTAAACTTCCTTCTGGTGATGTTAGAATTAAAGAAAACGACAATTACTCGTTAAGTATAAGCTGTGGTAAAGCAAAGTTTAATATTCCTGCAAAGCCTGCTGAAGAATTTCCATTTCTTCCACAAATCAGCAAAGAGAAAAAGGTTGTTATTTCACAGTTTACATTAAAAGAAATAATTAGACAGACAGTATTTTCTATATCCGACAACGAAAATACAAAAGTTATGACAGGAGAATTACTTGAAATACATGGTTCAGAACTAAAGATAGTTTCTTTAGACGGACATCGTATTTCCATAAGAAAAATAATGCTTAAAAATTCATATGAAGATGTAAGTGTTATTATTCCTGGCAAAACTCTAAATGAAATTGTTAAGATACTTACAGGTGGACGAGATGATGAAGTAAATGTTTTCTTTACTGACAAACATGTATTATTTGAATTTGGCAACACGATTGTTCTTTCAAGGCTTATAGAAGGAGAATATTATAAAATTGACAGAATGTTATCAAGTGACTATGAAACAAAGGTTACTGTCAATAAAAGAGAAATGCTTGACTGTATTGATAGAACTACTTTGCTTATCAAAGAGTCTGAGAAAAAGCCTGTGATAATTGACGTAAAAGATGACAGTATAGGATTTGCTATTAATTCATCAATAGGTTCTATGGATGAAGAAATTGACGCAGTAAAAGAAGGAAAAGATATTCTTATCGGTTTTAATCCAAGGTTTCTTATAGATGCGCTTAGAGTAATTGACGAGGAAGAAATAACTATGTATATGATAAATCCTAAAGCACCATGCTTTATTAGAGATAAAGATGAGATGTATATTTACTTGATTCTTCCTGTTAATTTTAATATTTAAACTGGAGGTTTAAAATATTATGACAAATATACAAATTAGTGATGAGTATATTAAACTAGGGCAGGCATTAAAACTTGCAGCACTTGTTTCATCAGGTATTGAAGCCAAAGTCGTTATACAAGATGGTAAGGTAAAAGTAAATGGCATGACAGATACAAGGAGAGGTAAAAAACTTTATCCTAGTGATGTCTTTGAATATAATGGACAGCAAATTCGTGTTGAAAGTACAGGGGAACATAAAAGGTGAAGATTAATTCTATTGAAGTTGGCAGTTTTAGAAATTATGACAGCGCAAAACTAGAATTTCACAATCATACAAATATACTTTATGGTGACAATGCACAAGGAAAAACGAATATCCTTGAAGCTGTTTTTTTATGTGGTACTACAAAGTCACATAAAGGCAGCAAAGACAAAGAACTTATAAAACTTGGACATGATGAAGCGCATATACAGATGTTTATTGAAAAAAAAGGAGTTGTACACAAAATAGATATGCATCTGCGTCAAAATAAGGCAAAGGGAATTGCGATTGATGGAGTTCCTATAAAGCGTTCAAGTGAACTCCTTGGACTTGTAAATATAATTTTTTTCTCACCAGAAGATTTAAAAATTGTAAAAAATGGACCATCTGAACGGAGACGTTTTATAAACCTTGAGTTGTCACAACTTGATAAAGTTTATCTGTATGAGCTGGGAGAATACAATAAAGCTCTTATACAGAGAAATAAGCTATTAAAACAGATTTATTATAAACCATCTCTTGTTGACACGCTTGATATATGGGATGACAAATTAGTTGAGTGTGGTTCAAAAGTTATTGTTTCAAGAGAAAATTTTATAAAAAAATTGTCCGTCATAACAAGGCAAATTAATGAAATTCTTACAGGCAACAAGGAACATATACAACTAGTATATGAACCTGATATTACAGCAGATATTTTTTTAGATAGTTTAAAAAAAGCGAGAGAAAAAGATTTACACATGTTAGTTACAAATGTAGGACCACATCGAGATGATTTGTGTTTTATGAATAATGGTGTAGACATAAGGAGATATGGTTCCCAAGGACAACAAAGAACTTGTGCTCTGTCTTTAAAGCTTGCTGAAATAGAGCTTGTAAAAGAGGTCATGAATGATACACCTGTACTTTTATTGGACGATGTTTTGTCTGAATTAGACAGAAATAGGCAAAACTATTTATTAGATAGTATTGACAATATACAAACCATAATAACGTGTACAGGTCTTGAAGAATTTATTGAAAAAAGACTTGTATTAGATAAAGTTTTTTGTATATCAAATGGTACTGTCAGGCTAGAAAAACAATAGAAAGAGAGGGAATTATGGGAACAGAAGTAAATGGCGAATATGGAGCTGACCAAATTCAGATTTTGAAAGGTTTGGAGGCAGTGCGCAAAAGACCAGGTATGTACATTGGCAGTACATCGTTACGTGGACTTCATCATTTGGTATATGAAATTGTGGATAATTCCGTAGATGAAGCTTTGGCTGGATATTGTACAGAGATAGAAGTGACAATTAACAAAGGAAATTCTGTATGTGTAATTGACAATGGAAGAGGCATTCCTATTGGCATAAACAAAAAGGCTGGCAAATCAGCAGTAGAAGTAGTATTTACAATGCTGCATGCTGGTGGCAAGTTTGGTGGTGGAGGTTATAAAGTGTCAGGAGGCTTACATGGTGTAGGTGCATCCGTTGTCAATGCACTTTCTGAATGGCTTGAAGTAACTGTACACAAAGACGGAAAGAAATACAATCAAAGATATGAACGTGGAAAGGTAATCTATCCTTTAAGGGAAGCTGGCGAAACTAAAAAGACTGGCACAGAGGTAGTATTTTTACCCGATAACACAATATTTGAAGACACAGTATTTGACTTTGAAACGTTAAGAGAACGTCTACGTGAAATAGCATTTCTTACTAAAGGGCTTAAAATAACACTGATAGATAAAAGGCAAGAAGAGAATAAAATTCGCACATTCCACTACGAAGGCGGTATTAAGGAATATGTTGAATATCTAAATAAAAGCCAAAATCCACTGTATGAGGACGTTATCTACTGTGAGGGACAGCGGAAAGATATATATGTGGAAGTTGCAATGCAGCACAATGATTCCTATCAGGACAGCACTTACAGCTTTGTCAATAATATTATAACACCAGAAGGCGGTACACATCTTGCTGGCTTTAAAAATGCACTTACCAAAACTTTTAATGACTATGCAAGAAAAAATAAACTTCTAAAAGAAAATGAGTCAAATCTCTCAGGAGAAGATATAAGAGAAGGGCTTGCTGCTATTATAAGCATAAAGATAGGCGAACCCCAGTTTGAGGGACAGACAAAGCAAAAGCTTGGCAATAGTGAGGCAAGAGGTGCAGTTGATTCTGTAGTAACAGAACAGTTGACATATTACCTTGAGCAAAATCCTGCTACAGCAAGAATAATATGCGACAAGGCAATTCTTGCACAAAGAGCAAGAGATGCTGCACGTAAGGCAAGGGATTTGACTAGGCGAAAGACTGCACTAGATAGCACGGCACTTCCTGGCAAGCTTGCTGATTGCAGTGACAAAAATCCTGAGAATTGTGAGATATATATAGTTGAGGGTGATTCTGCTGGAGGAAGTGCAAAGACTGCGAGAAACAGAGCGACACAAGCTATACTTCCACTTCGTGGTAAGATACTGAATGTAGAAAAATCACGTCTTGATAAAATTCTTGTCAATAATGAGATAAAGGCAATGATTACAGCTTTTGGTACGGGCATAGGTGATGACTTTGATATAACAAAATTGCGTTATAATAAAATTGTTATTATGACAGATGCTGATGTTGATGGTGCACACATAGCTACATTAATGCTTACATTCTTGTATAGATTTATGCCAGAACTTATAAGACAAGGGCATGTCTATCTTGCACAGCCTCCATTATTTAAAGTTGAGAAAAATAAAATGGTTCGCTATGCTTATGATGACGATGAATTAAATCAGATACTTACAGAGATAGGTCGTGATGGCAATAATAAGATACAGCGTTATAAAGGTCTTGGAGAGATGGATGCAGACCAGTTATGGGAGACAACTATGGATCCTGAGAAAAGAATACTTCTGCGTGTAAATGTAGATAGAGATTCTGAAACAGAGATAGATGTGGTATTTAATACACTTATGGGAGATAAAGTTGAACCAAGGCGTGAATTTATTGAAACTAATGCAAAGTTTGTGAAGAATTTGGACGTGTAAATTGACTTTATAAAGGAATGGAGACTATAATGGACGAAAAGATTTTTGACAAAATAAATGAAGTTGATTTAAAAAAGACCATGGAAGAATCATACATAGATTATGCTATGTCTGTTATTGCTTCAAGGGCACTTCCAGATGTAAGAGATGGTCTTAAACCTGTACAAAGGCGTATTTTGTATGCTATGATTGAACTTAATAATGGACCTGATAAGCCACACCGTAAATGTGCACGTATTGTGGGTGATACCATGGGTAAATATCATCCACATGGAGATAGTTCTATTTATGGAGCATTGGTAAATCTTGCACAAGAGTGGTCAACACGTTATCCATTAGTAGATGGCCATGGCAATTTTGGCTCTGTAGACGGAGATGGTGCTGCGGCAATGCGTTATACAGAGGCAAGGCTTAGTAAGATTTCAATGGAGATGCTTGCTGATATAAATAAAGACACAGTTGAATTTGAACCTAACTTTGATGAAACTGAAAAAGAGCCAACAGTTCTTCCATCAAGGTTTCCAAATTTACTGGTAAATGGCACATCAGGCATCGCTGTTGGCATGGCAACTAATATACCTCCGCATAATCTAAGGGAAGTAATATATGGTGTTTTAAAGATTATTGAAAATATACAAAAAGATAAAGAGACAACTATGGAGGAGATACTTGAAATAATAAAAGGACCTGATTTTCCAACAGGTGCGCAAATACTTGGAACAAAAGGAATAGAAGAAGCATATAGAACAGGAAGAGGTAAAATTCGTGTACGTGCAGTTTCAAATATTGAGCCTATGGACAATGGCAAGAATCGTATTGTCATAACAGAACTTCCTTATATGGTCAATAAGGCAAGACTTATTGAAAAAATATCAGAACTCCATCGTGATAAAAAAGTAGATGGTATTACAGATTTACGTGATGAAACTAACAGGGAAGGTATGAGAATATGTATTGAGCTAAGAAGAGATGTAAATCCTAATATTGTTCTTAATCAACTGTATAAACACACACAGCTTCAGGATACTTTTGGTGTAATTATGCTTGCACTTGTCAAAAACCAGCCTGTTGTTATGAATATTTTACAGATGCTTAAATATTATCTTGAGCATCAAGAAGAAGTTGTTACACGCCGTACAAAATATGAGCTTAACAAGGCAGAAGAAAGAGCACATATCCTTAAAGGAATGTTAATAGCACTTGACAATATTGATGAAGTTATATCTATTGTGCGTTCATCTAAAAGTACACCTGTGGCAAAGGAAGGACTTACGAAAAAGTTTTCTTTAGATGATGTACAGGCACAGGCTATTGTTGATATGCGTCTTAGAGCACTTACTAGCATGGAAAGAGAAAAGATTGAAGGCGAATACAGCGATTTAGAGCAAAAGATATCAGAGTATAAAGAAATACTTTTAGACCGCAATGTACTTCTTGACGTAATTAAGAAAGAGATTATTGAGATATCTGATAAATATGGCGATGACAGGAAAACCTCTATAGGACATGATGAATATGATATATCTGTTGAAGACCTTATTACAAAAGAAAATACAATTATTACAATGACAAAGCTTGGATATATTAAGCGTATGTCAGTTGACAACTTTAAAAGCCAACACAGAGGCGGCAAAGGCATCAAAGGCATGGATACTATAGATGATGACTATATAGAGCGCATGGTGATGACAACTACGCATCATGAGATTATGTTCTTTACTAATACTGGACGTGTTTACAGACTTAAAGCTTATGAAATACCTGAAAGCGGCAGAACAGCAAGAGGCACTGCTATAATTAACCTTATCCAGCTTATGCCAGGTGAACACATTACTGCAATGGTTACAATGAGTGAGCTTGATGAAGAGACATATTTATTTATGGCAACTAAGAAAGGACTTGTTAAAAAGACCCTTATAAGTGAATACAAGAATATAAAAAAATCAGGATTGCAGGCAATAAATCTGCGTGAGGATGATGAGCTTATTGAAGTAAAAATCACAAATGATAAAAAAGATATAATTATGGTTACAAAGCAAGGACAGTGCATAAGGTTTAATGAGAAAGATGTAAGGGCAACTGGACGTACATCTATGGGTGTAATAGGTATGAACCTTTCTTATGACGATGAAGTAGTTGCAATGCAGCTTAACACTCAAGGACAGTATCTGCTTTTTGTTTCTGAATTTGGCATGGGCAAGCGTACTGATACAGATGAATTTCCAGTGCAGCACCGTGGCGGCAAAGGCATTAAATGTTACAAGATTACAGAAAGAACTGGTAATGTTGTTGCTGCTAAAGCAATCAATGAAGAAAATGAGGTTATGATTATCAATACAGAGGGAATTATTATACAGCTTATGGTAAAAGAAGTTTCAATACTTGGGCGTATAACATCTGGCGTCAAACTTATTGATATGGACTTTGAGAAAAAGGATATAGTGGTTGCAAGTATGACGAGAGTACGTGATACAATTACAAATAATAGTACAAGGTCTGAAGGAGAGACAGAATGAGGAATATTTCAACAGATTTAATTACAAAGAATATTAAAGAAATGTGTATAGATGCAAATTATTTGATTTCATCTGATGTAAAAAAAGCAATTCTTAATTCAGTTTCTTCTGAAAGTGGGGAAATCGGAAAAAATATACTTGTGCAATTAAGGAAAAATATGGATATCGCTGAAACAGAAAATATACCAGTTTGTCAGGACACTGGCATGGCTGTTGTATTTTTAAAAATAGGACAGGATATACATATAGAGGGCTGTGCATTAGAAGATGCAGTTAATGAAGGCATAAGACAGGGCTATAAAGAGGGATATTTAAGGAAATCAGTAGTAAAAGACCCTTTAATACGCCAAAATACTAATGACAATACACCAGGTATAATCTATTATGAGATTGTGCCTGGTGATAAAATTGAAATTACTGTTGCACCAAAAGGATTTGGCAGTGAAAATATGAGCCGTATATATATGTTAAAGCCTGCTGATGGTATAGAAGGTGTAAAAGATGCAATTATTGAAACAGTGAAAATGGCAGGCCCTAATGCATGTCCACCTTTTGTTATAGGTGTTGGTATAGGCGGCACATTTGAAAAATGTGCACTTCTTGCAAAAAAAGCTCTGTTAAGGGATGTTAATTCACATAATAGTATCAGCTATATCAGCCAGCTAGAAGATGAACTTCTGGAAAAAATTAATAATCTTGGAATTGGACCTGGAGGGCTTGGAGGCAGTACAACAGCACTTGGAATTAATATTGAAGTATATCCAACGCATATAGCAGGACTTCCTGTTGCAATAAATATGTGCTGTCATGTAAATAGGCATAAAACACGGGTGATATAATTATTTTTGGAGGTTTGACATGGAAAAATATATAACAGCCCCTATTTCAGATGATGTAGTGAATGAATTATATGCAGGTGATTTTGTATATATAACAGGTATAATCTACAGTGCAAGAGATGCTGCACATAAAAGGTTGTATGAAGCACTGCAGAAAAAGAGAGAAATACCATTTGAATTGAAAAATAATATTATATACTATATGGGACCTTCTCCAGCTAGAGAGGGTCAAATAATTGGTTCTGCTGGACCTACTACAAGCAGCAGAATGGATAAATATACACCATTATTGTTAGAAAAAGGTCTTAAAGGAATGATTGGAAAGGGCAGACGTTCAGAAGAAGTAATTGACTCTATGAACAAAAATAATGCAGTATACTTTGCTGCAATAGGCGGAGCAGGTGCATTATTATCTAAATGTATAAAAAAATCAGAAGTGATTGCTTATGATGATTTAGGAACAGAAGCAATAAGAAAACTTGAAGTTGAAAACTTTCCTGTAATAGTGGTAGCAGATAATAAAAAAAATAATTTGTATAATAAAGTGCTGAATAAGGAATAATGCTATTATGCATATTAATTAAACAGAAAAATGTTACTATTTAGCCTTTAATAATAAAAATTTTAAAATTTTAAAAAAAAGTGTTGACAACTTACAAAAGCTTTGTTAGAATAGTCTTTGTTCGGCGGCGAGATTGCCAGATATTGGAGAAATACTCAAGAGGCTGAAGAGGCGCCCCTGCTAAGGGTGTAGGTCGTTTACGCGGCGCGAGGGTTCAAATCCCTCTTTCTCCGTTGCAGCAAAAAATATTTTTCGACAAATTAAAAAAAGTATTGACAAGATGTTGCAGAAGTAATATAATATAAAATGCTGACGCAAGTTGAAAAATTTTATGTCAGACAAGTTATACAATGTTTCATTGTGTGACAATTTAATAGAGAACCTTGATAACTGAACAGTAAAACAACCCTGAAAATTCTAAAATATTTTTATTAACACATGCAATAAAAGTATTGATAATGAATAAGGAATATTAGATGCACAGTATATTTATTATGCATCAGTAAAACGGAAAAGCTAAGCTTTTTAATGAGGTATACAAAATAGATTTTTTGTATAGACCAGAACAGACTTTAATTTGAGAGTTTGATCCT
>DESG01000041.1:0-5279 GCA_002361175.1 Lachnoclostridium sp. UBA3320
ACAATAAATTACGCAAAATTGCTTTTTGAAATTTTTGTGCCATATATTTTAATTATAATAATTTGTGAAATAATTTCCAATATATATTTTAACAATAAATACAAACAAGACCGAGAAAAGATAAAAAAGTATTATGCGGAATTAAAGCGTCTTGAAAAATATTATTCAGAAAGTGGGAAGGAGGCAGCAGATGACACAGTTACTGGTGCTTAGGGAACAATTACAGAAGTTCTACCAAAGGCATACTATTGCTCTGAATACTTTATTCCGTTTTATAGCTGGGTTTGTTACTTTTTATGCTGCTAGCAGGGTTATAGGGTATAGCCCTGTGCTTTCCCAGACATGGGCAGCAGTAATAGCTGGTTTAATTTCGATGATATTTCCAGTACAAGTGCTGTTATTCTTGGTATCTGTATTTATAGTTATGCAGATTGCATATGTGTCGGTTTATCTTGCAGTAACAACTGCAATGATGTTTGCAGTGCTGTATTTTATGTATATAAGATTTGTCCCTGAACACGGTTTTGTAATTCTTGCAATGCCTGTACTTTATGCATTGCATATTCCGTATGCAATGCCTGTGCTTATGGGACTTGTAGCAACGCCTGTAGCTGCTGTTCCTATAGGACTTGGTGTAGCTGTTTATTATCTTTTACTAGACACTGTATATGTAATAGGCACTTCCACGGAAGATACTATAAATCTTTATAAACTTGTTATGCAGCAGCTTGCTTCTGACACTCAGATGTATGTTTCGATTTTTATATTTACTATTGTGACATTTATTGTTTATTTTATAAGAGACAGAAAAGCAGACTATGCATTTGAAATAGCAGTTGTAACAGGTTCTTTTCTCAATTTGATACTTTTTCTGGTAGTAAACTACCTTATGGAAATCAATATAAATGTACTTAATCTTCTTGGTGGAATTGCTATATCGTGTATTCTTGTATGGTTTATTGAATTTTTCAGACTTCCTCTCAATTATGCAGGCGCAGAGAACTTGCAATTTGAAGATGATGAATACTATTACTATGTAAAGGCAGTGCCAAAGATGAGTGTAAGTGCTGCAAGAAAGAGAGTCAAACGTTTCAATACCCATAATAATGTGAAAGATGAGACGGATTTAGACAGCGTCTTGCTGCAAGAAGATAATAAGCCCAAAGAGAATAATAAGGGTATTATGCCTGGACATGATTTTGATTTTACAGTTTCACTTGATAAGGAAGATCTAGAAGAAATAGAAAAAAAGAATTAGCTCAGTGGAGGGAGCAATGGATACAGTTTTTGATAATTTAAGAGAATATCTATACTTTTTATCTCTACCAAAGATGAATATTATTGATTTGTTTGAAATACTTATACTTGCATTTGTTATTTACAGTGTAATCCTCTGGGTAAAAAAAACAAGGGCATGGAGTCTTGTTAAGGGAATACTTGTACTGTTTTTATGTTACCTTTTTGCATATGTGCTTGATATGAGTGTAATCTTGTGGATTTTTAATAAAACTATATCAATAGGTATTACTGCTGTAATGATTGTATTCCAGCCAGAGCTTAGGAAAGCACTTGAAGAACTTGGGCGAAAAAATCTTTTTAAGTCTATTATACCATTCGATGAACAAAAAGACAAAAACAAGCGCTTTAGTGACAGAACAATTAATGAAATAGTAAGAGCGACTACTGAACTTGCAAAAGTAAAGACTGGTGCACTTATGATTATTGAAAAAGATATAGTGCTTACTGAGTATGAAAGAACTGGTATAAATATTGATTCGGCTATAAGCAGTCAGCTGCTGATTAATATATTTGAACATAATACACCACTACATGATGGAGCTGTCATTATAAGGGGCAACAGGATAGTTTCTGCAACGTGTTATCTGCCGCTTTCAGATAATCTTGGGCTTTCTAAGGAACTTGGCACAAGGCACAGGGCAGGCGTTGGGATAAGTGAGGTAAGTGATAGTCTTACTATAATAGTTTCAGAAGAAACTGGCAAAATATCTGCTGCGATAGGCGGCAAACTTTTGAGAAATATTGATGGTGAGCTTCTGAAAAAGAAAATGAGAGAGATACAGGGCAATCCTGTTGAAGATAAAAAGAAACGTTTTAACTTTAGTTTGAAAGCGAGGGGTCTGGTTGAAAAACAAAAGTAATGGCTCTTTTGGCAAAAATGCTAAGAACCAAAGCAGGATTCATAGGCTTTTTTTTAACAATGCTGGTATAAAAATATGTTCAACTATAATTGCTGTAATTGCGTGGGCAATTATTATAAATATAGATGACCCTTATAAAACAAGGTCTTTTAATGTTGAAGTTGAAACAATCAATGAAAGTGCATTAAATTCAGTTAATAAGGTATATGAAGTAATTGAAGGCAGCAATGCTATTGTGAAAGTAAAAGGGAAAAAAAGTGTTGTGGATAAGCTTACTGCTTCTGATATAAGGGCAGTAGCTGATTTATCCAGTTTATCTGCTGTCAATGCTGTTGCTATACAGCCTTCCCTGCGCAAAGTTGTTGCATCGGATGTGATAATGGAGTGTGGTCAAGTGCTTAAAGTATCACTTGAGAATAGAGAGAGTAAGCAAGTTAAGGTGACAGTTGTTGCAAATGGTACTCCAGGAGAAGGTTATACTGTCGGAGAATGCAGTGCCAAACCAAATATGGTAGAAGTAGCAGGTGGTGAGTCTGCTGTTGGTCAGATTGAATCTGTAAAAGTATTTTTAAATGTAAATGGCGCTACAGAGGATTTTTCTAAAAGGCTTGTGCCAGTAGCATATGATGAAGATGACAACAAAGTTGAATCAAGTACACTATCTTTTAGCAATGACCTTGTTCGTGTTTACGCACATATATTGGAAGAAAAAACTATTCCTGTAAAAGTTAAAATTATAGGTAAGCCAGCAGATGGATATGTATATACAAGCACTGATTGTCTGCCAGAACGTGTTAGAATAGCAGGTTCGACAAGACAGCTTTCGCATATATCAAATGTTACTATAACTGTGGATATATCAGATATGACAACCTCTTCACAAAATCTTGAACAGGATATTTATATATCTGATTACCTGCCAAAAGGGATAACACCTGTAGATGAATCTGAAACTGTATCAATAAGAATTACTCTTGAACAGGTAATTAAAAAAGATATTGAGATAACCTCCTATGATATAGGTTTTTCTTCTCTTGAAAACAACCTAGGAGCAGAGATAGTTGATGATATGGACAAAGTTAATATTACACTGTCAGGAAGAATTTCAATTTTAAATGGTATAACAAAAGACAATGTAAATGCAGTTATTGACTGCAGCAATTTGGATGAAGGTGTATATACTCTTCCTGTAGGTATAAAAAACCTAAATAATGAGTGTAAAATACTTGAAACAGATAGATTGCGAGTGCGTATTTACAATACACAATCACAGTAGTCAGATTAAAAAGTAAAATATGGCAGCAGATAACCTGCTGCCATATGGTTTACTGTTGTGATTGTTTTTTCTTAGATGCACGAAAACGCTGTGTAGCATCAAGTATTTTTTTGCGAATACGCAGGCTTTTTGGAGTTATTTCCAAAAGTTCGTCAGTATCTATAAATTCAAGTGCTTCTTCAAGGCTTAACCTTTTTGGTGGTGTAAGTTTAAGTGCCTCATCAGCAGATGATGAACGAGTATTTGTAAGATGCTTTGTCTTACATACATTTAGTTCAATATCTTCAGCTTTGCCACTTTGTCCAATTACCATGCCAGCATACACTTTCTCACCTGGACCTAAAAATAAAGTTCCTCTGTCCTGTGCATTAAAAAGTCCATATGCGACAGTTTCACCTGGTTCAAATGCAATAAGTGAACCTTGTTTACGATAGTCTATGTCTCCTTTATAAGGTCCATATTCTTCAAATACAGTATTTATTATACCATTACCTTTTGTATCAGTCATAAATTCGCCACGATATCCTATAAGTCCACGTGATGGTATAAGAAATTCAAGCCTTGTAAAACCACTGCCTATAGAAGACATGCCAATAAGTTCACCCTTGCGGCTGCCAAGTTTTTGTATAACACTTCCTGCAAAGTCATCTGGAACATCTATATATGCACGTTCCATTGGCTCAAGACGCCTGCCCCTCTCATCTGTTTTATACAAAACTTCTGCTTTACTTACTGCAAATTCATAACCTTCACGACGCATATTTTCAATAAGCACAGAAAGATGGAGTTCTCCACGTCCTGACACTTTAAAAGAATCAGTATTATCTGTTTCTTCCACACGAAGGCTGACATCTGAATTTAACTCAGAAAACAGTCTGTCACGCAAATGGCGTGATGTTACATATTTACCTTCTTGTCCTGCAAGCGGACTGTCGTTAACTAAAAAATGCATAGCTATTGTCGGCTCTGAAATTTTTTGAAATGGGATAGGTACAGGATTTTCAGGAGAACAAAGTGTATCGCCTATGTGAATATCAGTAATTCCTGATATAGCAACTATAGAGCCGATATCTGCCTGTTTTACTTCAACTCTGTTAAGTCCTTCAAATTCATAAAGTTTGCTGACTTTTACTTTTATAAGTTTTGAAGAATCGTGGTGGTTGGCAATTACAACATCTTGTCCAGTTTTAAGTGTGCCATTGTCAACTTTGCCTATACCTATGCGACCTACATATTCATTATAGTCAATCGTGCTTATTAACACTTGTGTACCTGCATCTGGGTCTCCTTCAGGAACTGGTATATAGTCAAGTATTGTATCAAAAAGTGGTGTCATATCTGTACCAGATGTATCTGCACTGTATGAAGCTTTACCCTCTTTAGCTGATGCAAAAATAAACGGACAGTCAAGTTGTTCATCACTTGCGTCAAGGTCAATAAAGAGTTCAAGTACTTCGTCCACTACAGCGTCTGGACGTGCCTCAGGGCGGTCGGTTTTATTAATACATACAATAACAGGCAAGTCAAGCTCAAGAGCTTTTTTTAAGACAAACTTGGTCTGCGGCATAGGACCTTCAAAAGCGTCAACGACAAGTATTACACCATTGACCATTTTAAGGACACGCTCAACTTCACCGCCGAAGTCCGCATGCCCTGGAGTATCTATAATATTTATTTTAGTATTTTTATAGGTGATTGCAGTATTTTTTGAAAGAATAGTGATGCCACGTTCCCTTTCAATATCGCCTGAGTCCATGATTCTTTCTGCAACCTCTTGGTTAGAACGAAAAACGCCACTCTGTTTTAAAAGTTCATCAACAAGTGTGGTTTTGCCGTGGTCTACA
>DESG01000041.1:5581-5797 GCA_002361175.1 Lachnoclostridium sp. UBA3320
GGTTTTGCCGTGGTCTACATGGGCTATAATAGCAATATTCCTGACATCTTCGCGTTTGATTTTCATATAATATACGTTCCTTTCTTTTATATTTTAGTGCTTATTATATCATATAAATGGTAAATTTTAACATAATTTAACATAATGTAATAAAAATTTAATAAAAAATACCAAAATATGTGATTACAAATTCACGAAATATAAGTATACTAATTA
>DESG01000188.1 GCA_002361175.1 Lachnoclostridium sp. UBA3320
TAGTAATTTATTGGATTGCTATAGATGCAAGAATCTGCATGACACATTTTCTTATATCCTCTTCAGAATCTGCAGAAAGACCAAACCCTTGCCCTTCCATAGAAAATGCATATTCTATAACTCCATATCCATCAAGCTCATAGTAACATGTAAAACATCCATTGTTATATATAGTTATTATCTTTGCATCTGGAATTTTAGTTCCATATTTTTCTGATGCTTTTCTCAATTCTTCGATATTACTGCTTCCTGTAGTTGCAATGAAAGACATTCCTTCTTCCATCTTAAATGTTACTCTGTCATTCATACTTTCTTCCTCCAATTTTTTAATTTTTTTGTTTAGTTTCTTAGTTATAAACCCTAAGACCAGAACACTCACTTCCCTGCTATCATACCAAAAATTATTTTCCAGAAAATTTTATCGAAAATACCTGCTTTGCATTTTCCTGTCTGCCTTCCGATGAAAACAGAGAAATGCTCCTTATAATTCATGTTCTGCCTGTAATATGGGAGAAAAATGAAAAACTGCAAATAAATAGAAGAAGATATATATTTTCTAAAAAATGATATGGCATCATTCTAACACTGGCAGCAGAATGGGAATCAGATAAATTGAAAAGCTGGCATCAACTGATATCACATCAAGGAAAACTACATATGCTTATCCTCTTCTTTATCCTATGTTCTTTCTTTCATTTTTGCAATCTGACAAACTAAATACTCTGCCACATCTGCCAAATTATTCTACTTATGTAGCATAATCGCAATTATGCATAATATTTGCTTCTGAATAATAAATTTTATTTCCTCTGTATATCCCTCAATCCCTTATATTATCGGACAATGACAGTTTATTGCAAGAACAAAATTTCATGAAAGAATAGCTATTCTACAGCACTAAAACATGCCTAATCTTTCATTTTTGTCTGTATATATTGATAAGTATTTCCTAGGGCAGACCTATAGTATACAATGGATGGTTTTTTGACCTGCCCTAGGGCTTTGGAAGGGACGAATGTAAGATTGCTGTTTTTATTTCTGCAGGCATCTTTTTTAGATTGAGATTAATCTTCTTCTGATATATAGTGTTTGTGCATTATTCTAAATTGGATATGAATTATTATGGATATGGAAAGGTATACAGGTGTATGGTATAGATATATGATATGCGGCTTGTGCAAGGGTTCTGTTATGGATGCATCTTTTCCAGATGCAGGCAAGATTATGAAAATTGGCAATATAAATGGATTATATGATATATCAGTATAATGATACAGGCATAAGATACATACATTTGGTATATAGGATTAAGAATTTGATGATGCAGAATATAAGAATATGGTTTTAAGGCTTCTAAGAGGCTCATACATTGGTTTTATTGTTTAAGGTATAATTATTGCATGAATATCAAAAATACCCGTATGAGAGCATCAGAAGCTCATACAAGGTGCTTTTGTTTTCAAGTATAATAAAAAGAAGCGGAGAAAAAGAGGAGGAGGATTTTAACTGAAATCCCTGCTTTGTCACAACTTTTTTCATGTCAAAACATTCACAGACTTATTGCAAATACTTGAGAGTTATGTTAAATTCCCGTCGTTGACAGTTGAAAAAAATAAAACCGCTACAGCCTTTAATTTATAAGGGATGTAGCAGTTTACATCCATGTTTTACTATATAGTATTTTTTTCATTTTTTCACATTTCTCTAAAAATTCCAAATATAATGCTAGATTGAGGAGTGAGAATTTTAATATAGATATTTCACATAAATCTTATATAAGTATTAGGGAAATATCAAGAAATATCAACAATACTGTATAGTAAAACAAAATGTTCAACAAAAGAAAGGTAGATTGTATAAAGATTGAGTTGACTTTAATAATAATTCAACTGTCAAACTTTCGAGGGTAGATTTTGGATGAATTACTTGTGTAGGGTTGAAATGGATATGTTTTGGTACTATAATTGTGATTATTATACAAGAGAGGGTAGGGTTATGAATATGATACCAGATGGAGCGATAGTTGGTGGGATTATATCAAAGATTATTAATGATTTGACAGATGTATCAAAATCTAAAATAAAAAAGGCTGTAGAGGATAAAAAAAATAAGCATAAAAGTTTAGAGTCACAATTATATAATTTAATTGTCAATGTGTTAAAAGAAATGAATGATAATTCATATGATAAAAATTCAGATAAAATTTATGATACAGCTGAAAAATTGCTGAAAGGTTTTATAGAATATGGAAGAGGGAATGAAGATGCTGTTAGATATGCATTGAAAAATATTTTACCTTGTGTTGATGATGAGAAATGCATAGTATTTAGAAGATTATTGATTCAAGAGATTAGTAAAGATGAATATAATGAGCTTTATCGTGAAATAAGGCTGCTACAAGAAGAAAAAAAGTATAAAAAAACAGACAGACTAGAGCAAAAAGTTGATCATTTAGATCATAAGTTGGATGATATAAGAAAAAATAATGAAAGAATTATAAGAAATACAAATAATAACATTAAATTTCAGAATAATAAAAAGCAAGATTATATAGATAATTGGAATAGCAGATTATTTTTACATATAGATAATGATGAAAGACCAATAACTTTATCAGATGCATTTATTATGCCACATTATGAATATCATTTAAAAGATAGAAGAATGAAACTTTCTGATATAGATACTATGAATGAAGTAATAGAAAAATTCATAAAGCATAATAGATCGGCAAATATGCTTATAACTGGTGCACCTGGTATAGGAAAAACGAGCATAGTTTCATGGATAGCAAATGAATATAAAGAAAATAGTGATATTATTATATTGAGATTTCGAGATTGGGAAAAAGAAGAAATGAACTACCCCGCCGCAAGCAGCGGGGTAGGGTGTGTAAAATAAACTGTGTAA
>DESG01000064.1 GCA_002361175.1 Lachnoclostridium sp. UBA3320
ATTGAAATTGTACAAAAAGTTGTTGTAATTTTAAGAAAAAAAGGGTAAAATTAATATTAATAAATATTTCTAATTAAGAAATTTTTAGGCAAAAAATTAAAAAAGGAGGAAATTATGTCGGGTAAAAAACTACTAGCATGGTTTTTATCATCAATGCTGCTTATTACAGGATGCTCTGCCTCATCTTCTGAACCTGAGATTATTATGCCAGATAAAACTGTTAAATCAGCAGTATCTGATAACGACCAGAAAGACAACAGTGAAATAAAGGATTCAGTAGGCAGTACAGGGGAAACATATAAAATCTGGCTTATTACGATGGACCAGCGTGACCAGTATTGGCTTAATATTAGCAATGGATGTGAAAAGGCAGCTAATGAACTAGGCAATGTAGAGTATACTTGGAATTCACCAGATGTCAATAATGATGAAAAACAGAAAAAGTGCATTAATGATGCAGTTAAAGCAGATGTTGACGCAATACTTGTGGCTGCAAATGGGCCAACTAATGTAAATGATGCCTTGCAAAATGCTGCCGATGCAGGAATTAAGATTGTATTTGTAGATTCAGCAGCAGATTTTGATTGTGTACAAGAACTTGCCACAGATAATGAGGCTGCTGGCAGGACAGCAGGCGAAAAGATGCTTGATGATTTAAAAGAAAATAACATTACAAATGGAAAGATAGGTATTATCGGAGTGACAAAAGATACAGCGTCATGTATTGCACGTGAAAATGGTTTTAGGGCTGCATTTGATGGCACAGATTTTGAACTGCTTGACACGTTTTATATGAATACAGATGAACAAGCTGCAAAAAAGACTGTTGAAAAGTTTGTAAACAATGGGTGTGTTGGCATATTTGGAGCTAATGAAGGAGCTACATCTGCCATTGGAAGTCAGATTAAAGAATCTGGCAATAGTACAGAAATAGTTGGCTTTGATACATCTGATACAGTTCTTGGTTACATAAGTGAGGGCATAATATCGGCAACAATGGCACAAAATCCTGATACTATGGGCTATGAAGGGTTAAAGACTGCTGTAAAAGCACTTGCAGGAGAAGATACAGGAGCAAAAAGTATAGACACAGGTGTTTCTGTTATAACAAAAAATGATATGTGATATTTAAAATAGTTATTACGGGGGCAGGGATGAGTATTTAAACTCTGCAGAAATGGGGATTGCTATGAAAATGAAAGGCAAAATTTTATCTTTATGTGTGATACCAGTAATTATCACTGGTGTTCTTTCTGTAATAATAGGGTTATATCAGTATTCTTCTGGCATGTATTCTGAAATAAGAGAAAGTTTAAAAGCGTCTGCAATCGCTGCACTTAATGTATACAATTCCCAAGGATATGGCAATTATTCTATGAAAGAGGACGGAAAAGTATGGCGAGGTATGAATTTTAATGTATCAGAGGAAAGTGGTACTGTTGACAGCATTAAGGAGGAGACAGGTGTCGATATTACATTTTTCTTTGAAGATACAGCAGCAATGACATCTATGATGGATGAAGATGGCGGACGTTTTATAGGGATGCGCACAGGCAGCAGGATAACAGAAAATACGCTTGCAAAAGGGGCGCAGATGTACTATAGAAATATAGATATAGGAGGCAGTATATATCATGCCTATATAATTCCAGTCTTGCAGCCTGATTCAGGTGAAGTTACAGGTGCGCTTATGGCAACTCGTTCTGTTGAACGTTTACATAATGTAATTGTTAAAAATGCAACGATACTTGTTATAGTTGTGTTAGTTATAATATTGTTTTTTGTTGCATGTGCAGTGTTTTTTGTCAATGCGGTGGTACGTGAAATACACAGTGCAGGAGATGTAGTTAAAAGAGTGTCAGCAGGGGAACTTGAAAATGACAGCGTAACTAAGAAAAAGAGAAAAGATGAATTAGGAGAACTTGGCAATGATATAAATACATTGCAGTCTAAATTAAAAAACATTGTTAGGACAATAAAAGATGGAAGTAGTGTTCTTACAGACGCTGCCAGCCAGCTTAATCAATCAGCTAATTATACTTTAGAAGCAGCTAAGGAAATGAGTATTTCTGTAGAAACAGCCAGTCAGACAGCTACTAAACAAGCAGAGGAGTCGCATGAGGTTTCTCAGAATATGAATTCTATGGGTGAGATACTAAGTAATTCCATAGACGAAATAAATGAGATACATAACCTTTCAAAAGAGATGTATGCATTAAGCAATAAAACAGCCGATATTTTAAGAAATCTTGAAAAAAGTAGTCAGAAATCAAAAGAAATACTCGATATTATATATGAGCAGACAGATATAACTAATTCTTCTGCACAAGATATTAAATCTGCGGCAGGTTTTATTACATCAATTGCAGAACAGACAAGTCTGCTTGCCTTAAATGCGAGTATAGAAGCAGCTAGAGCAGGGGAATCTGGCAAGGGTTTTTCAGTGGTTGCACTTGAGATACAAAAGCTTGCAGAACAGACAAATACTAGTGCCAGAAAGATTGAGGAGATTGTACTTTCTCTTGTATCAAATACAGAATACTCTGTCTCAGTAATGGAACAGGTTAAAGAAAATATGGAAGAACAGGGCAGTGATGTGTCAGATACACAAGGTATTTTTAGAGAACTTGAGAAAAATATAGTTACATCTACAGAAAAAATACGTTCTGTATCTAGCATGACTAAGAAAATAAATGTTTTAAAGCAGAATATGACAAGTACAATATCTGATTTTTCAGAAGAGGCAGAAAGCAACGCATCAGCAACAGAAGAGACATCAGTTATGACAACACAGCTTGCAGATGAATTTGCAAAAGTGTCACAGCTTGCAGCGCAGTTACAACAGCTTGCGGCACAGATGGATGAAAATATATCTTTTTTCCATTAAAATACAGTTTGAATTGACAAATATATATATGAGAAATAAAATAACTTTAATAAGATAAATTATTACCGTAAAAATTTTTGAGTAATAAGAAGAAAAGGGGTGTATTATGGCAAAATTAGTTAGATTGTCAGATATCGGAGAACGCCTTGATGTCAGCGCAGTAACAGTATCTAAGGCGTTATCAGGACAAAAAGGCGTTAGTGAAGAGATGAGGCAGAAAATTATTCGAGTGGCAGATGAGCTTGGATATTTAAAGAAGCAACGAGAAGAACCCAGAAAAAGGGGATATAATATTGGAGTGATAGTTGCAGAAAGATATCTTTATGAAGGAGAGAGCTTTTACTGGAAGCTTTATCAAGAGTTATCGCAGATAGCTATAGCAAAAGATTGTTATATGATTCTTGAGGTAATAAACTACAATTATGAACAGTCGTGTACTATGCCTAAAATTATTATGGAAAAAAAGGTAGATGGAATAATTATCGTTGGAACATTTGCTAAATATTATTCACGCTACCTTGCTGATAATGTCATGGTGCCGTTTTTATATCTTGATACTGATGGGGCTATAGATACATGTGATTCAGTCGTGTCAAATAATATGTTGGGTGGATATTGTATGACAAATTATCTGTTTAAGATGGGTCATAGTAAAATCGGTTTTGTAGGTACAAGACTTACTACCACAAGTATTGATGAACGTTTTCTTGGATATATGAAGTCTCTTATGGAACATGGCATTAAACTCAGGGAAGACTGGCTTATAGATGACCGTGACCGTGAAACTGGAAATACCAACATAAAAGAGAAATTCGTACTTCCAAAGGATATGCCAACAGCATTCTTTTGCAACTGTGACCTTTCAGCATGTGTACTTGTGCGCAAGCTTGCTGACGCAGGGTACAGAGTTCCTTCAGATATATCAATAGTAGGTTTTGATAATTATATAAATAAAATTGATAATTTTGTATCAGAGCTTGTAAATGAAACAGGTCTTACTACATATGAAATAAATATGAAAGAGATGGCAAAAAGGACAGTGCACATTATGCTGCATAAGTTGGAAAATATAGATTATACGACAGGAATGTTTGTAATGCCAGGACGGCTTATTGAGCGTGGAAGTGTAAAAAAAATAGGGGAAGAGATACCATTTGTATAATTGTAAAAACTCCTTAGGATATAAAACCTAGGGAGCTTTTTTATTATTAATCAAGTTAATATTAATTTGGAAAAAGTAAAGTTTATTTAGCTAAAATTAATTGACAATAGTACGGTAAAATTTAGAAAACAAACATAAGTTTGGTAAGTATTGCATAAAATATAACTTAAAAAATGGCTAAATTGCACGAAATTGAGCAAATAGCAAAAATAATTATTTACAAATACAACTTTATGATGTAAAATTAAATTAGCTTAAAAAAAGCGTAAATAACATTAAAATTTTTATTAAAAAAGGAGGCAAAGTTATGAAAAGTAAAAAAGCAAAAAAATTACTTAGTTTAACACTTGCTACAACAATGGTATTTTCCATGACAGGCTGCGGAAATAGCGACAATAATAATGCTAGCAGTGGCTCAAGTACAGCATCAGAGGTACCTACTATCGACCAGATTAAATTAGGTGAGGATTACAAGGACCTTAAAGCTGACATTAAAATCCTTACAGACAGGACAGATATTGTTGACACAACTTATAAAGGATATGCTGATTCCTTTATGAAAGAGTATCCTAATATCAAAGTTACATATGAAGCTATTACTGATTATGCTGAGTCTGTAACACTCCGTCTTACTAATGGTGACTGGGGCGATATCTGCTTTATTTCTGATTCTGTTGAAAAGAGTGAAATGCCAAACTACTTTATTCCACTTGGCGATTATTCAACACTTAATGGTATCTATAACTTCGTTACAGCTAAGACTTATGACAACAAAGTTTATGGTATACCAAATGGTGGTACAGCAGGTGGCATTGCATATAATAAAAAGGTGTGGAAAAAGGCAGGAATTACAGAACTTCCTAAGACACCTGATGAATTCATCGATGACCTTAAGCTTATTGATGAAAAGACAGATGCAATTCCTCTTTATACAAACTTCTCAGCAGGCTGGACAATGGGAGCATGGAATGACTATGTAGGCGTTGCATCAAATGCAGACCCTGACTACAAGAACAACAAACTTCTTCATCAGAAAGACCCATTTACAAAGAATGATGAAAACAGTGGCCCATATGCTGTATTCTATACACTGTATGAAGCAGTAAGCCAGAAACTTGTTGAAGAAGACCCTGCTTCAAGCGATTGGGAGTCATCAAAAGTAAAAATTAACAATGGTGAAATTGCAACAATGGTACTTGGTTCATGGTGTGTAAACCAGTTCAAGCAGGCTGGTGATAACCCTGATGATATCGGCTATATGCCATTCCCTATCACTGTAAACGGTGTACAGGCAGCAGCTTCAGGTGGACAGTATGCATATGCAATTAATAATCAATCATCTACTGACAACCAGATAGCAGCAATGGTATATGTAAAGTGGCTTTTAGAGGAATCACCAATTTTTGATGATGAAGGCAGTATACCAGCACTTAAAGGCAAAGACCTTCCAGATTCACTTTCTGAATTTAAAGATACTGAACTTCTTGAAGACAGTGCTCCAGCTGAAGGTGAAGAAAGCTTGTATGATGATATCCGCAATACAGCTGAAGTTCTTAGTGGTGATTATCCTGTAAGTGAAGTTCTTGAAGCTGCACTTTATGGCAATAAATCCCTTGATGACCTTATGGCTGAGTGGAATCAGAAGTGGACAAGTGCACAGGAATCAAACGGTGTAGAAATAACAGGCTAAGTAATTTTTAGGTTTTATATTTTTTACAAGACACAAAGGCAGGTACGCCATCCTGGCGTGCCTGCCTATATAACAGGCTGTAATTTTGAAAGGAGGAAAATATGGAGAAGAAGACTTTTGCTGAAAAGCTCCAGACCAGAAAAGCACAGAGGTATATCATTATAATAACATTTATGTTTATTCCTCTGCTTCTGTTGCTTGTATTTACATATATACCATTTATACAGATGGTACAATTCAGCTTTTATGATATGAAATATATAGGCGCCAGAACTTTTGTCGGAATCAAGAATTATATTGATGTATTTAAGCGTCCAGATATGTTTGGTTCTCTGTTTGTAAGTATTTATTATATGGGTGGTGCTGTTGTACAGCTTGCTCTTGCTTTATTCTTTGCTACAATGATGGTATTTAAAGTAAAAGGTGAATCTATTTTTAAAGCAGCTATGTTCTTTCCATATCTGATTTGTGGTATTGCAGTAGGCTTTATTTTTAAATTCTTTTATGCAAGAGGATATGTTCTTGATACAATTATGCAGGCATTTGGAATGTCTCAAGAAAATATTCCGCTGTGGCTGCAAGACCAGAAAATTAACAACTTTGCACTTGTGGCAACTTCTGTGTGGAGATATACAGGACAAAATATGGTACTTTTCCTTGGTGCTATGATGTCAGTAGACACAGACCTCTACGAAGCAGCTTCACTTGATGGAGCTAACAAGTGGCATCAATTCCGTTACATTATCATGCCAAGTATTAAGTCAATTATAGTTCTTAACCTTGTACTTTCAATAAGTGGTTCATTAAGTGCTTTCGAGCCTCCATATGTTATTACAAATGGTCAAATGGGTACAGGTACTTACTTTGTAATTATGAATAGAATTGCACATGAGAATCAGAGAGTTGGTCTTGCCTGTGCAATGGCTGTAATCCTTCTTGTAATTATTATAGTAGTAACCATAGCACAGCAGCTTTTCTTTAAGTATGCACTAAATGATGGTTCAGAGGACGAATCAAAGGCAGCAGTAAAGGCTAAAAAGCAAGCAGCTAAGGCAGCCAAGAAAGGAGGAGCATAATTATGTCTGATATTAATGATAAAAAGAGTATAGGCTCGGTTATATTTAGTATATTAAAATATGTTTCACTTATACTGGCATCACTTATTGCTATTATTCCCGTAGTAGTTTGTGTATTTACAGCTTTTAAGACAAATGAAGAATACCAGGCAACTTCAGTTTTATCTTTGCCTTCAAGCTTTTTAAATTTTGAAAACTTTGGCATTGCAATCAAACAGGCTAATATGCTTAGATGTTTCCTAAATACTGGAATTGTACTTGTTGTAGTATTATTTATCTCAGTATTTACAGGCTCTATGCTTGCATATGTACTTAACCGTTTTAAGTTTCCAGGCTGTGGCTTAATAAATAGCCTTTTCCTGTTTGCTTCACTTTTGCCAGGTATCGCAATGCAGGTAACAATTTACCAGATTATGTACAACTTAGGACTTATAAACCATATTTATGGATATATAATTGTGCTTTCAGGAACTGATATTATATCGATTTACATATTCTTACAGTTCTTTGAAAATTTGCCAGTTTCACTTGATGAATCGGCGATTATGGATGGCTGTACATATTTTGGGGTATTCTTTAAGATTTTGTTCCCACTTTTAAAGCCAGCGATTGTTACATCACTTGTATTAAAAGGTGTAAGTGTTTATAACGAGTACTACGCATCAAACCTTTATCTTACACAGCCAGAGTTAAAGACTATTTCTACAGCACTGTATACATTTACAGGTCCTTATGGAAACCAGTATAACTATATAAGTGCAGGCGTTATTATAACGATTATACCAATTCTTGTATTCTTCCTTGTATTCCAGAAACAGGTATACAGTGGTATGGCTTCAGGTGCTGTTAAGGGTTAATCATATTATTATTTGTTATTTATGGGGATTTATAGATATTTTTTAAAATTAAATAATTAAGCAGAAAGGAATGGCACAATGCATTACTATTGTAACTGTATTGTGCCATATGGTAAAATTAATGAACAGTGTTAAAATTATTGGACAAGCAGTACCAAATGTTCCATGGCAAGAGCCACCAGCACAACTAAATGGTGCACCTGTATGGCGCTATAGTGAAAACCCTATTATAGGGAGAAATCCAATAAAAGAAGTTGCACGTATATTTAATAGTGCAGTAATGCCTTATGAAGATGGTTTTATAGGAGTTTTCCGTGCAGAGCAGACTAATGGTATACCTTTTATATACCTTGGAAGAAGTAAAGATGCAATACACTGGGAATTTGATGAAGAAAAGATACAGTTTGTAGATGAAGAAGGCAATCCATTTATGCCTGTATATGCATATGACCCTCGTCTTGTAAAGGTTGAGGACACATACTATATTATCTGGTGTCAGGACTTTTATGGTGCATCTATAGGAATGGCAAAGACAAAGGATTTTAAGAAGTTTGTAAGAATTGAAAACCCATTCCTTCCATTTAACAGGAACGCAGTGCTGTTCCCGAGAAAAATCAATGGCAAGTTTATGATGCTTTCACGTCCAAGTGACAGTGGACACACACCATTTGGCGATATATTTATCTCTGAAAGCCCTGATATGGTTTACTGGGGCAAGCACCGCCATGTAATGGGCAAGAGCAGTGAATGGTGGGAAATGGTAAAGATTGGCGGAGGTGCAGCTCCTATTGAAACAACAGAAGGCTGGCTTCTTTTTTATCATGGTGTTACAGGTACATGCAATGGCTATGTATACAGCATAGGCGGAGCAATACTTGATATAGACAACCCATCAATAGTTAAATATCGCTGTGAAAACTTCCTTTTAACACCACAAGAGTGGTATGAAGAGAGAGGATTTGTGCCTAATGTAACTTTCCCATGTGCAACAATACACGATTCAGAGAGCGGCAAAATTGCAATTTACTATGGTGCTGCTGATACGTATGTAGGTCTTGCATTTACTACTGTAGAAGATATTGTGGCTTATATTAAAGATAATGATTCAGCTAGAGAATCTGATACAGAGATTGGAAAAAGGTAATAGCTATGTATGAATTTGTAAATGAGATAGAAAAACATCTCAAAGAGAGACTTATTCCTTTCTGGGAAGGGCTTAAGGATAGTGAATATGGCGGATATTATGGCTATAAAGGGTATGACCTTAAGATTGATATGCAGTATGAAAAGGGATGTATATTAAACAGCAGAATTTTATGGTTCTTTTCAAATGCATATATGCTTTTGGGAGAAGAGCATCTTAAAGAAGCCGCAGACCATGCTTATAAGTTTATGATGGATTACTGTATGGACAAGGAATATGGCGGAGTATTTTGGTCTGTGACATATGATGGCAAGATAAAGGATGACATAAAACACACTTATAACCAAGCATTTGCAATCTATGCGCTTTCTTCATATTACGATGCAGTAAAAGATGAAAACGCATTAAAGACTGCTAAAGAACTTTTTGAACTTATAGAAGAAAAATGTACAGATGAGCAAGGCTATCTTGAAGCATTTAGCAGAACTTTTGAACCAGCTGGCAATGACAAGCTTTCTGAAAATGGTGTAATGGCAGATAAGACTATGAATACACTTTTACACGTATTTGAAGCTTATACAGAGCTTTATAGAGTGTGTGGTGATGAAAGAGTGGCAGCAAGACTTCGCTTTATGCTTGATGTTTTTAAAGATAAGATATTTAATGAAAATATTGGAAGACAGGAAGTTTTCTTTGACAAAGACTACAACACACTTATAGACTTATATTCATATGGACATGACATTGAAACAGCTTGGCTTATAGACAGAGGACTTTTGGTACTGGGCGATGAAAAGTATAACAAAATGCTTGCACCTGTTACAAGAACTCTGGCACAAAATATTTATGAGCGAGCTTTTGTAAATAATTCTGTACTGACAGAGGCAGAAAATGGCGTTAATGATGTTGTAAGAGTCTGGTGGGTACAAGCTGAAAGCATCGTTGGATTTATCAATGAAGGGCAAAAACCTGGTGATGGAGCAAAATATTTTGAAGCAGCAGGACAAATCTGGGAGTATATTAAAACATACTTTATTGATAAAAGAGATGGCTCAGAGTGGTTCTGGTCTGTTAATGAAGATGGAAGCCCTACAAAAAAACCTATAGTAGAACCGTGGAAATGTCCATATCACAATGGACGTATGTGTATAGAAGTAATTAGGAGGATGAAGCAGTGATTCATAAAAATTATTACGTAGAACAAGATAAATATGAAAAACTGGTTTCAAGGAAAAATCAGAAAAGCAGATTTTACAATGGGATAATTGACAGATATGAATATCCTGTCCTTACAAGAGAGCATGCACCAGTTCATTGGAAGTATGACCTTAACGCAGAAACAAATCCATATTTTATGGAGAGACTTGGAATTAATGCAGTGATGAACTCAGGTGCGATATTCCTTGATGGCAAGTACTATCTTGTTGTAAGGGTTGAGGGCAATGACCGTAAGTCTTTCTTTGCAGTTGCTGAAAGTGAATCTGGTATAGACGGATTTAGATTTTGGGATTATCCAGTAGTACTGCCTGATACATGCCCTGATGAAACCAACATATATGATATGCGCCTTACAAAACATGAAGATGGCTATATTTATGGCGTATTTTGTTCAGAGAGCAAAGACAAAGAAAATCCTGACCTTTCTGCTGCAGTTGCTGAAGCTGGAATTGTAAGGACAAAAGACCTTAAGACATGGGAAAGGCTTGACAATTTAAAGACGCTTAACTCACCACAGCAGAGAAATGTGCTGCTGCACCCTGAATTTGTAAATGGCAAGTATGCTTTCTTTACACGTCCAATGGATGGATTTATTGAGACAGGAAGCGGCGGCGGAATTGGTTTTGGCTTATGTGATGATATTGAACATGCTGTAATTGATGAAGAGATTATTACAAGCCAGAGGGTGTATCATACTATTACAGAATCTAAAAATGGAGCTGGTGCAGTACCAATTAAAGGAAAGAAATGTTGGATAAATATTGCACATGGTGTACGTAATACAGCAGCAGGTTTAAGATATGTACTGTATGTATTTGGAACAGACTTAAATGACCCTTCAAAAATTATAGCAGAGCCTTCTGGGGTATTTCTTGTACCTCTTGGCAAAGAAAGGGTTGGAGATGTATCAAATGTTGTATTCACCAATGGCGCAATAGCCAGAGAGAATGGCGATGTGTATATTTATTATGCATCATGTGACACAAGAATGCATGTCGCAACAACAACTATTGACAAACTTGAAGATTACCTGTTTAATACTCCTAAGGACGCAAGACGTTCACCAGACTGTGTAAAGCAGCGTTGTGAATTGATTGACAAAAATATGGAACTATTATCTCAGAGTAAATAATACTGTAATTACAGATTCTGTTTCCTGAGATAGCAGTTTACTAAACTTAGGAGCAGGATATTATGTTAAAAAAATGGATTGAAGATATCAGAGTTAAAACAAAAGATATGGACAGGAAAGGGACTGTAGAATATATAGCCGCCTATTACTGGTATCATATATTAATAGCGGCTATTGTGCTGTTTTTAATAGTATTGTTAATTTATCATCTGGCATGGGGCAATAGGAGAAAATCATTTGCCCTTGCCATAGTAAATCAGCAAATCAACTATGAAAGAGATGAAAAACTTTTAAATGAGTTTTCAGAAAGTTCAGATATAAACAGCAGAAAGCTTTCAGTGGACTCTGACTATCTTTTTTCTTATGATGATATAAAGCTTGAAGGAGTTAATGAAAGCTCCTTTGAGAAATTTTTCTTAGGCTGGCAGATAGGATCTATTGATGCAGCTATAATACCAGAAAGCCTTTACAATTACTGTGTCAGGCAAGATGGTGAATTTACTGATTTAGAGAAAATTTATCCCAAACTTTTAACAGGTGATAATAAAGAGAGAAAAGAAAGCTTGTATATGCAGAATGGAAAATATACAGGAATTTATATAGAAAAGACAAAACTTGCAGATGACTTTATAATTGATAACAAAGACCCTGTAATGCTTGTCTTTTTAGAAAATAATAACCGCCATATAACACAATGCCGCAAATTTATTGAGTTTGTTTTTGCAGAATAAGCAAAAATCAGAATGGAGGGCTTTATGAAAAAATTAAGTATTGATAACCCATTTTTTGAATTTATGGGAAAAGTGGGCGATGTAATGATTGTAAATATCCTTTTTCTTATATGTTCAGTGCCAATTATTACTATGGGTGCTTCGGTTTTTGCAATGTATGAAACTTTTCGCCAGATGGGGGAAGACACTTATATTTCTGCATTAAAGACTTTTAAAGAGGCATTTTTCTCTTCAATAAAGAAAAGCATTCCTATATGGCTTTTATGTTTTATATCAGCAGCAGTTTTAGTATTTGACCTTATGTTTATAACGAGGGCAGCAGACATTGCCCTCTGGCATATAACTGGAATGGTAGCAGGTTGCCTTATGTTTCTGTGGCTTCTTGTAAATTGTTGGCTATTTCCAGCAGCAGTATTTAAAGATATGGGGATAAAGGAAGCAGTGAAAAGAAGTATGTTTCTTGCCTCAGTAAATTTGCCATATACATTACTTATGGTTTTATTAAATTTGATACCAGTAGTATGTTTTATGCTGGGTGAATATTTTATATCACTTATAGCACCAATATATTTTGTTATAGGCTTTGCTGCAACTGCGCTGATAAATACGAAGATTATTGGCAGATGCAAAACTTAAAGACTGAAAGGTTATAACAATATGGCTTTATTAAAATTAATACCGAGTTTTAAAGATTATCTATGGGGTGGGCATCGCTTGGTAGATGAATACAATAAAAAATACGATGGCAAAGTACTTGCAGAAAGCTGGGAACTGTCATGTCACCCTGATGGACCATCTGTAATTGCAAATGGAAAATATGCAGGAAAGACTCTTAAAGAATTTATTGATGCAGAGGGTAAAGAGGTGCTTGGAAAGAACTGCCAGAGGTTTAAAGACTTTCCAATACTTATAAAATTTATTGATGCAAAAGACAATCTTTCTATACAGGTACACCCCGATAACCACTATGCGTTAAAAAATGAAGGACAGTATGGCAAAACAGAGATGTGGTATGTAATTGATGCTGCAGAAGGGGCATACCTGTATTTTGGATTTAAAAAAGAAATTTCAAAAGAGGAATTTGCTAAAAGAATTGAAGATGACACACTTCTTGAAGTATTAAACGCAGTGCCAGTACACAAAGGGGATACATTTTTTATTGAATCAGGCACAATGCACGCTATAGGAAAAAACATTCTGATAGCAGAAATACAGCAAAATTCTAATGTGACTTACCGTGTATACGACTATGGCAGAGTAGGAAAAGACGGCAAAAAAAGAGAGCTTCATGTAGACAAAGCACTTGATGTTACAAGACGCAAACCTTCTGTTCCTAAAAGCAGCTACCCACACCTAGCAGACTGTGACTATTTTACAGTAGATAAGTTAAATCTAGATGGCAGGGTTACAAAGAAGCTGGAAGGTGAAGTGACAGACATGACATTTACCAGCATACTTTTCCTTGACGGCAAAGGAACAATTTCATCTTGTGGAGAAACTGTGGAATATCAGAAAGGTGACAGCATATTCCTTACGGCAGGAAGCGGCTCTTACCAAATAGAGGGAAGCTGCGATGCGGTAATAACAACAATACGTGAAAAACAAGACCTTGTACGCATAGGAATGGACGTAGGTGGTAAAAATACCAAAATAACACTTGAAAATGTCTCTGACCATGATGGAAGCAAAGAGCTTAAAGCATCAATAGATATTGAAGATGGGCTTACAGAAGTATTACAAAGTATTGCAGGCAAAGTTACAGGACTGCTTGAAGAAAATAATATACCAATGGAGCAATGTTTAGGTATAGATGTAAAACTGGAAGATACCATAAGCAGTATAGTACCGCTGCCTGTAAATGTCACTTTCAAAAACTAGATGTAAAAAAATAAAACCTCTCTATTTTTGGAGAGGCTTTATTTTTTGGATATTTAAAAATAAATGCTTTTTATTAAATTTTTATCTTTGTCCCAAAGCATTGCCTCACTATTGTTGCGGCTTGGATAATCTGTCACAATAGAAAACCATAAATTAACATTATCTAATTCAATTACTGTCGCTCGTTGTCCACATACTGTTACCTTTTCCACTTCTTGATTATTGAACAGTCCCCATACGAACATATTTTCATCAGACCTATGGATTTCCTGCGCCATAAGCGGATATGAGTCACTCTGTTTCGGAATGTATGTACAGCCTAAATTGCTTATATAATTATCTTCCCAGTCCATATTTTTGGTATCAAACAACGCTGATGCAACACTGTTTGATGGATTAAGATAAAACACCATAAAATATCCTTTGTCCATAGTTGAAAATAATTCCTTGTCTAACTGATAATCAGGAAAGTCAAAAAAATAATTATTTAGAAATTCCTGCACAGTTTTATATGAGGGAGGTATATGTGAATAAATAAATATTCCTGTTGATGCTCCAATAATAATACCTAACACAAAATATATTAACAACTTCCATTTTTCTTTAATTTTATTCATAATTAATCAACAATTCCTCTTATCTTAATCTTTTAGGCATATTTTGCTTTGTAATCCAGTGTAAGCCAGACTGTTATATGCCATTGCCAAGGTTATTGTAAGGTTTTTGACAGGCAATTATATTATTATCAACGCTGGTATTCTAATACATATTGCTCACAGGCATTAATAACTGTAATATTATTATACTCGCAAATTCTTTTTTGTGAATAATTATACGAAAAGTGCATATGCCCATGTACAAAATACTTAGGATGGAATCTCTGCAATAAATAATTAAAACAGCGGAATCCCCGGTGAGGAAGGTCTTCTCCGTCATTTAGTCCATAAGCTGGAGCATGTGTAACAAATATATCAAGCCCCTTGTGTAAAAAAATTTTGCAATATAGTCTTATAATGCGTAAAAACATCTGTCTTTCAGTATATAAAAAAGTGCCTTTCTTGTATTTCATACATCCGCCAAGTCCAGCTATACGCACTCCATCAAATTCGTAGATGCGTCCATCAATGCAGGTGCAGCCATCAGGTGGTGTTTTAACATAACATTCATCATGGTTGCCATGGACATACAGTACAGGCCCTGTAAAAAATGTTGCAAGAAAAGACAAATACTGTGGGGGAAGGTCCCCACATGATATAATTATGTCAATTCCTTCAAGCCTAGTGCTGTCAAAATAATCCCATAAAATTGGAACAGGTTCATCGGATATAAAAAGGATTTTTAAATTTTTCATTGTATAGTTTCTCCGTCAGATGCTTTGGCTTTGGCAACACCTTGTACCTGCACAACAGACTTGGCATCATCTATAAAGTCATCCATTTTAGGTATTGAGCCAATAATATTGTCAGCAAGCCAGTCCATAGTGACAATTTCTTCTGCTGTAACGCCATCTGGTATGCTTTTTTTAACAAGACCATCTTGAGAATAAATCTCGCCAGCAAAAGGATTAAATTCGCCAGAACAGATAGACTTTTTCAAAAGCTCAATAAGCTGCATTGTACCAGATGGAAGTCGTTTAGAACAGATAACATCAATCATTCCTGAAGACATGCCCCACCAATAGTTGATAGATTCATTTTTGCCTTTTTGTTCTTGTTTCCATGTGCCATTTAAAATACTCTTAACTATCTTTTCGTAAAAAATACCCCAGTTCCATACAGGCATTGCAAGGCTTACAGGTGAATCATCATTTTTATCATAAAGTCCAAACTTAGACAAACCCTCTTTTGGTGTAATAAAGTCCTTTCCTGATATAAAAGATACGCTGATATCTTCTATATTGTTCTTTGCCAGTTCTGGTTTAAGCTTTGACCATTGCAGGTAAATCTTCATTCTTGGATTTACCATTTTAACACCTAGTGCAAATGCATTGATATTGGCAATCATCCCATAAATTGGGTAGTCTGCAATATAGCCAATTTTATTTGACTGTGACATAATACCTGCGACTATTCCAATCAGGAACTTGGCTTCGTACATTCTGCCATAGTATGTATAAAGATACTTGCAGTTTGTATTTAATGAACAGTTAATTATTTTGATTTTTGGATATTTGAACGCATATTTAACGCTTATATCAAGCAGTTTCGGAGAAGTTGAAAAAATAACTGTATTGCCATCTGCAACTGCACGTTCAAAGCAGTCAGCTTCTTTTTCAGGATTGTCAGCTTCAAAATATGACTTAGTTATAATCTTTCCTGCAAGTGCCTGTTCAAGGTGGCTGCGCCCAAGGTCATGCCCATAAGTCCAGCTTGAAATTTTTGCAGTTTTCGTATAAATAAACGCTATCTTTAAAGGTTCAGTGTTTGTAAGTATACGCTTAACAATCGGTTTCTTTTCTGTAACCTTATCATCTGCATTCATAATCAACTTAACTTCTGGTTTTTGTGGATAGAATACAAAATCATTCCATATTTTTGTAATTTCCTGTTGTATTGCACTGCTGTCTTTAGACTGTAAATCACTATACCCATAGATATTAATATAAATCAAGAAAGCGTCACCAGGCGTTAAGGAAAGTTTATTTCCACCTTTCTTTTCAAAAGCTTTTGTAAACTGGATATAAGAAGAGCGAAATTGTTCTTTTTCAATATCAGACCATATCTTGTCAGTTGCAATTCCCACCAAATTGCATATCTTTACATAGCTTCCTAGTTGGCTAAAATTTAGGTAGTTAATCTCTGTCTTTTTATAAAAATCCAGAAATTCATAATAAACTCTACTTTCGTCTGAATCGTCTTTTACAGGCATAATACGCGTGACATAAGCAGGGACAGTAACAGCATTACAGTATTTAAGAACACTTATACGTTTATTGCCTTCTAAGATATAAAAGCGATTCATAAATTCATAAACTTTAACAGGGTCTCTTATCCCTTCCTCAAGATGTGCAGTATATAAATTGCACCATTTTGACGCAAATTCAGAGTCCTTGGGAAGAAGCGGCATATAATTGCTGGCAAAGGCATTAGTACGTCCAGCAGTTTTAGTACCAGCAACTTGGTCTAAGTGTATATCAACTAACCCTAAGTTTATTTCTGAAGAGACATCAGTATAGGATAGGATATCATCCAGAACTTGGAGATAAGGATACATTCCTTTTAGTGTTTTAATGCGAAAATCTTTAATTGCAAGTTTGTAGGCTTTTTCATATTCCTCTCTATTCATCGAGATACCTCCATTTTCTTTTTTAGAATACAAATTTGTAATATCCACGTAAATATTATAATACTGCTATGTGGCTTTAGCAAGTAAGGAAAGTATATTTTCAAAAAAAAGGGTATTCATTTTACAAAGATTATGCTATTCTATAAAAAGTTTTGATAAGCATTGTGTTGACATAATTAAAAAAAGGAGAATTTTATGAAACGAATTTTAATTATTGAGGATGATAAAAAGCTTAGTGATGGAATAAGGCTTGCTTTTCACAATGAATACTCATGCTCACAAGCTTATTCTTTGCAATCTGCCAAGGACAGTTTTGACGTGCGACAGTTTGACCTAGTTTTACTGGATATTAATTTCCAGGATGGCAATGGAATGGATTATCTGACAGAAATTCGAAGAGAAAGCAGTGTTCCTATAATTATGCTTACAGCCAATAATATGGAAATGGATATTGTTTCGGGTCTTGAATTAGGGGCAAATGACTATATTACAAAGCCATTTAGCCTTATGGTGCTGCGTGCAAGAGTAAATGTACAGTTAAGAGAAGATGGGCATAGTAAAGATATTTTTAAAGATGGGGACTTTTACTTTGACTTTTCTAAAATGGAGTTTTTGCATAAAGAAAAAATTTTAGATTTAAGTAAGACAGAACAGAGGCTTTTACGATGTCTTACTGATAATAAAGGGCGAGTTGTAAACAGAAGTCAGCTTATTGATGAAGCATGGCAGGGAGAGTTTGAGTTTGTAGAAGAACATGCACTTATTGTTGCAATTAACCGTCTAAGAAAAAAAATTGATGTTGATAATCAAGACCTCGCAAACCCCTATGCTTTAGCATAGAGGGTTAGAGGGCAAAAAGTAAGCAACCTAAGTTGCGTAAATTTTT